>NZ_JBEXKX010000062.1:0-44999 GCF_040609695.1 Amycolatopsis sp. NPDC004625 | reverse complement strand
CACCACCTTTTGCTGTTTTTTTTTTTTGTGTTTCTGCGTGTGCTCCTCCCAGGTGCGGGGGTTTTTTATAAACACCTCCAAAACACCCTAAACCCCCCCCCCCCCCAGGCCGCGGCAGACTGCTCAGCCGGCCACCGCGACGACCCGCTCGCGACCGCCGAACCGCAGGGCCGCCACCGCCGTCGCCGCGATCCCCGCCGCCGCCAGCAGGACCGCCGTGCGCAGACCGTCCACAGTGGCCAGCCGCAGCGCCTCGCCGGACAACCCTTCCGTGCCCGCGTTCGCCACCGCGACGAACACCGCCAGCCCGACCGAGCCGCCCACCTGCTGGGCCGTCGACGCCACGCCGGACGCCACCCCCTGGTCCGCCGCCGGGATCCCGGCCGCCGCCGCGCCGAACATCAGCGTGTAGCCCGCTCCCTGGCCCAGCCCCAGCACCACCAGCGCCGGGATCAGCGCCGGGTAGGACGCGTCCGAAGTCATCGACAGCCCCAGCAAAGCCGCCCCGGCACCACCCACGACCAGCGAACCCACCAGCGTCGGCCGGGTGCCGTACCGGGTCGCCAGCCGGCCCGCCGCCTGGGAACCCGCCGCGATCGCGACCATCGGGACGCCGAACGCCAGCCCCGTCGCCAGGGCGCCGTACCCGTGGACCCCCTGGAAGTAGCCGGTCAGGAAGTACAGCAGCGTGCCGAACGTGCCCATGTACAGGAACGTCACCACCACGCCGGTCCCGAGGTTCCGGTCCCGCAGCAACCGCAGGGGAAGCAGCGGGTCACGGCCCCGGCGTTCGATCACGGCGAACGCGCCCAGCAGCGCGAAGCCGGCCAGCGCCACCCCCAGAACCGCGCTCCAGTCCACCTCCGGGCCTTCGACCAGCGCGAACACCACCAGCGTCGTGCCGAGCGTCGCGGTCAGGGCGCCCGCCAGGTCGAACCGGCGGCCCGGCTCCCGCGCGGGATCCCTGGCCAGCAACGGAAAGGCGAGCAGAGCCGCGGCCGCGGCCAGCGGGACGTTCACGAAGAACACCGCCGCCCAGCCGAACGCCTGCGTCAGCACCCCGCCCAGCAGCGACCCCAGGATCATCCCGCTGCCGCCCGCCGTGCCCCACACCGCGAACGCGCGGTTGCGCTCGCGCCCCGCCGCGAACGACGTGCTGACCAGCGTCAACGTCGCCGGGAAGAGCAACGCCCCGCCGAGGCCCTGGCCGGCCCGGGCGGCGACGAGCAGGCCGGGGTCCCCGGCCAGCCCACCCGCCAGCGACGAAGCCGCGTAGCACGCGCATCCCAGCGCGAAGACCCGGCGCGGGCCGAACAGGTCGCACGCCCGGCCGCCCAGCAGGAGCACCCCGCCGAAGGCGACGGCGTAGGCGCTCACCACCCACTGCAGGCTCTGGGCGCCGAACCCGAGTTCGCGGCCGATGTCCGGCAGCGCCACGTAAACGATGTTGTAGTCCAGCGAAATGATCAGCTGCGCGAACGCCAGCAGCGCCAGCACCGCGCCCGGGCGGCGGCTCACCGGGCCACCCGCTCGTCCGTGCCCGGCACCTTCGCCGTGGTGATGGCGATGCGGTTCCACGAGTTGATGGTGAAGATCAGCGCGAGCAGCTGGGCCAGTTCCTCCTCGCCGAACTGGCCGGCGGCACGGGCGTAGACGTCGTCGGGGACGCCGCCCGAGATGAGGGTGACGGCTTCGGTCAGGGCCAGCGCGGCCTGCTCTTTCTCGCTGAAGAAGTTCCCGGCCTCGTGCCACACGGCGACCATGTGCAGCCGCTCCTCGCTCTCGCCGGCCTTGCGGGCGTCGGAGGTGTGCATGTGCAGGCAGTAGGCGCAGCGGTTGAGCTGCGACGCGCGGATCTGGACCAGCTCCACCAGCGCGGGGTCGAGCCCGGCGCGGGCGGCGGCGTCGAAGCCGATCAGGGCCTTGAAGGCCTTCGGGGCGGTCTTGGCGAAGTTGATGCGGGAGTTCGTCATGACCAGAAATCTAGGGCCGCTTTGACCCGCGTGTAGGGTGCATTCCCGTGGCAAAAGCGTGGGTCAATTCGGGGGAACGGCTGGGCGCCGACCTGCACCTGGAACTGCCGCGCGCCGGCGGCAAGCGGGCCGCGCTGATCACCGCGCTGCGGGACGCCGTGCGCGCCGGACGGCTCGCCCCGGGCACGCGGCTGCCGCCGTACCGGTCGCTGGCCGCCGACCTCGGGCTGGCCCGCAACACCGTCGCCGACGCCTACGCCGAGCTGGTCGCCGAAGGCTGGCTCACCGCCGTCCAGGGGTCCGGTACCCGGGTCGCCGAGCGGGCCGAGCCGCTCAAGCCGGCCCGGACGCCGAAACAGGTCCCGGGAGCGCCGAAACCGCTGCACAACCTGCGGCAGGGGCAGCCGGACGCGACGTCGTTCCCGCGCACCGAATGGCTCGCCGCCGCGCGCCGCGCGCTGAACGTGGCCCCGCACGACGCGTTCGGCCCCGGCGATCCGCGCGGGCGGCCCGAACTGCGGGAGGCGCTCGCGCAGTACCTCGCGCGCGCCCGGGGCGTGCGGACCTCGCCGGAGCGGATCGTCGTGTGCTCGGGGTTCGCGCACGCCCTGCGGCTGCTGTTCCCGGCGGTGCTGCGGGGCCCGGTCGCGGTCGAGTCCTACGGCCTGGCGTTCCACCGCGCGATCTTCGCCGCGGCCGGGGTGGCCACCGTCCCGCTGGCCCTGGACGAGCACGGCGCCCGCGTCGACGACCTGACCGTCCCGACGGTGCTGCTGACGCCCGCGCACCAGTTCCCGACCGGCGGCCCGCTGCACCACGACCGCCGCACGGCGGTGCTCGGCCACGTCCGGGCGCACGGGGGTGTGCTGCTCGAAGACGACTACGACGGCGAATTCCGCTACGACCGCAAGCCGGTCGGCGCGGTCCAGGGGCTGGACCCCGACCACGTCGTCTACGCCGGCTCGGTCAGCAAGAGCCTGTCCCCGGCGCTGCGGCTCGGCTGGCTGGTGCTGCCCGGGCACCTCGTCGACGCGGTGCTGGCGGTCAAGGGCGAGCGCGAGGCGTGGGCGGGCGTGCTCGACCAGCTCACGCTGGCCGAATTCCTCGCCGCCGGCGCGTACGACCGGCACATCCGCCGGATGCGCCAGCACTACCGCCGCCGGCGCGACCAGCTCGTGGCCGCGCTCGCCGAACGGGCCCCGCACGTCACGCCCACCGGCGTCGCCGCCGGCCTGCACGCGGTGCTCCGCCTCCCGCCGGGCACGGAGAAGGCGGCGCTGAAGGCGGCGGCGTGGCAGGGCCTGGCGCTGGACGGCCTGGCCGCCTTCCGCCACCCGGCCAGCACGATGTCCACTTCGGACGGTCTGGTCGTCGGCTACGCCACACCGCCGGAACACGCCTACCCGGCGGCCCTCGACGCCCTGTGCCGCGCGCTGCCGCCCGCGTGAGACCTACCCGACGATGTCGACCTCGAACGGATCGGCCGCGCTGTAGTTGATGTCGGCCCAGACCGCGCCCGGCAGGTCGTAGCGCCGGTGCGAAGTGAGGCGGGCGTTGTACCCGCTCGTCTGGGCCGGGTTGTGGCCCACGCCCTGGTGGTCGTTGCCCCAGGCGAAGATGTTGCCCACCCACATGGGCTTCGAGAAGCCGTCGCCGCCGAGCCGCGGCCGGATGACGACCGCCGCGCCGGGGCTGCCGGACAGGAACACGCGGAGGGTGTTCTCCTCGGAGTTCGGCGGGGTGACGGTGATGCGTTCCATGATCTCCACTCCAGTCGAGGCCGGTCCGGCTCCGTCCACTCCGGGCCAGTAGTCGGCGACGGACGAGACGTCGTAGCCCGGGGCGACGTTCCCGAGGTACTGCTTGGCGATCGCGCCTTCCGGGATGGCGGGATCGCCGTTGTAGTGGGCGATCCAGTAGTGCGGTTCGGCGATCCCGGAGGAGGAGAACGCGTTCCGCACCGACGGCCAGGTCGAGAGGCTGCAGTAGATCGTCGGGTCGGCACCGGCCTCGCGCCGCATCCGGACCCAGCCGGGCGCCTCGCCCGGATCGGCGTCACCCGGTTCGACGTCGAGGACGTGGCCGTCGTTCGTCCCGGCCTTCTTGACGATGGTGACCTTGACCGCGGTCGGGAACCGCGCCCAGTCCGCGGCCGACCAGGGCGCCAGCTTGATCCGGTCGATGTAGCCCGCGACCATCCGGGCGTCGCCGGGGATGTTCGCGGCGGTGACCGCGTCGTACATCGTGCGCACGGTGGCGTCTCCGTTCGGTGCCGTATCGCCGTTTCGGGGACGGCGAAATCCTCCCGTGATTTCGCCATCGTGCTGATACCCACGTGGGACGGCGGTCAAGCGGAAAACGTTACGCGATTCCCGGCTATCACCAAAATGGCCGCACGACGCAATTCCTTCACCGCGGGTTCACGAGCCGTTGGTGACGTTCCGCTTCCGGTACTGGCTTCCCGCTCACCCGGCTGGCAAGCTGCCAGCACCTCACGAGGAGAAGGGACGTGCATGGCGGCACACCCGGCGCGGGCGCGGCGGATCGACGCGCGGGTCGTCGTGCTGAGCGCGCTGCTGGTGGCCGCCCTGCTCGCCTGGGCCGGGTTCGGCTACCTCAAGGACCGGCTGGCCGGCGGCGGCTGCGACACGACGACACCGGTGCGCGTCACGGCCGCGCCGGACATCGCACCGGTGCTGACCGCGCTCGCCCGGACCGTCCCGGCGGGAGACTGCTACGGCGTCGAGGTCACCGCGAGCCCGTCGACGGCCACCGCCACGGCGCTGGAGGCCAACGGCGCGACCGGCCCGGACGTCTGGGTGCCGGAGTCGAGCAGCTGGCTGCTGCAGGCCCGCGACGGCGGCGCGTGGAACCTGCCGGAGTCGGGTCAGCCGGTGGCGAGTTCGCCGGTGGTGCTGGCGCTGACCGACGACGTCGCCAAGCAGGCCGGCTGGCCGGCGAAGTCACCGTCCTGGTCGGACGTCCTCGCGGGTGGCCCGGTCGGGCTGCCCGACCCGGGCCGGGACCCGGCCGCGATCGCCGCGCTGGTCGGCCTGCAGCAGCTGACCGAGGACGCGCCCGACCCGGCCGCCGCGTTCACCGAGGAGATCCGCCGGCTGTCGGCGGTGAAGGAGCCGTTCAGCGCGTGGCCGGCGTCGGAGCAGTCCGTGCTGGCCAAAAAGCTCGTCGCGGCGTACCCGGCCGTCGGCGTGCCGAGCTTCGACTACCCGTACGTCGTGCTGCCGCGGGCTTCGGAGGCGTCGCGGTCGGCGGCCGAGCGGTTCCTGCGGCTGCTGCTCGACCAGACCTCGACCAAGGCGTTCGCCGACGGCGGGTTCCGGACGCCGTCCGGGCAGCTGCTCGGCGACCGGCCGCGCGACACCCGCACGAACGCCGCGCCGCGCCCGGCCGGGCCGCCCACGCCCGAAGCGATGTACGGCGTGCTGCAGGCGTGGGCCGGGGCGAACCTCAGCGCCCGCGTCCAGGTGCTGCTCGACGTGTCCGGCTCGATGGCCGCCACCGTGCCCGGCACCGGCCGCAGCCGGATGGCGCTGACGCTCGAAGCCGCGACGCAGGGGCTCGGGCTGTTCAAGCCGACGACCGAGATCGGCCTCTGGCTGTTTTCGACCAAGCTCGACGGCGACAAGGACTACAAGGAACTGCTGCCGATGCGGTCGATCGCCCAGCAGCTCGCCGCGGGCGGGGTGGCGACGCTGCAGGCGGTCAAGCCGAAACCCGGCGGTGCGACCGGGCTGTACGACTCGATCCTCGCCGCCTACCAGAACGCCCGGCAGAGCTGGCAGCTCGGCCGGATCAACGTCGTCGTCGTGCTGACCGACGGCCGCAACGAGGACAGCGACTCGGTCGGGCTGCCCGGCCTCCTGTCCGAGCTGGGCCGGCTGCAGGACCCGCGGAAACCGCTGCCGGTGATCGGCATCGGGATCGGCCCGGACATCGATTCGAGCGAGCTGCGGCAGATCTCGGCCGCGACCGGCGGCGAATCCTTCACCACGCCGGACCCGCGCAAGATCTCCGACGTCTTCTACCAGGCACTGAGCAAGCTCATGTGCCAGCCGCCCGCCTGCAAGAAGTGAGGGTCCCCGTGTTGGTGCAGATCGAAAAGCCCGCGCCACGGGCGATCCGAAGACCGTCCGCGCTGCTCGTCGCCGCGTTCGTGGCCGGCGCGCTGCCACTCGCGTTGTACACCTGGGCGGCCCTGCACGGCAGCCTCGCCCAGGACGACTTCGTCGTCACGCACCAGGCGGCCGCGGCCGGGCCGTTCGACCTCGGCTACCTGTTCCAGGACTACCACGGCCACCTGCAGCCCGGCGGGTTCTTCCTCGCCGCCGTGCTGACCTGGTGGGCGCCGCTGAACTTCGGCGTCCTGATGCTGCCACTGCTGCTCATGCGGGCGGCCGCGACCGTGCTGTTCTGGTGCCTGCTGGTGCGCTGCTTCGGCCACCGCTGGGCGATCCTGGTGCCGTTCACCGTGTTCACGGCGTCGACGTTGCTGCTGGTCCCGACCCTGTGGTGGTCCTACGGCGTGCAGCTGGTGCCGGTGGTCCTGGCCGCGGCGGGCGCGCTGCACGCGCACGTCCGGTACCTGTCCGACGGCGGCCGCTGGTGGCTCGCCGTCTTCGCGTGGACGCTCTTCGGCCTGGCCTTCTACGAGAAGGCCGCGGTGATCCCGGTGCTGCTGGCCGGGGTGACCGTCCTGCTCGGACGGTCCTTCCGCGAGCACGTCCGGTACTGGGCGGGGCACGCCGGGCTGCTCGCCGCGTTCGTCGCCGTCTTCTTCGTGGTGACCTCGAGCCAGGTGGGGCAGGGCGAGCAGCCGATGTCGGCGGGCACGGTCGCCGACCTGACCGGCCGGATGCTCGGCGACACCCTGCTGCCGGGCCTGGCCGGCGGGCCGTGGTCGGGCCCCGGCGCGGGCGCGACCTGGGCGCCTTCGCCGTTCGGGGTCGTCGTCGTGCTGCTCGCGGCCGCGTTGGCCGTGGTCCTGGCCGGGGCACGGGCCGGCGGGCGGCGCGCGTGGGGGGCCTGGGCGCTGCTCGGGGCGGTGTTCGCGGTGGACGTCGCCCTGCTGGCGCTGACCCGGCTGCGCGAGGTCGGCCCCGCGGCGGGCGACGACCCCCGGTACGTCGCCGACCTGGCGCTGGTCGCCGCCCTTTGCGGCGCGTTCGCCTTTCTCTCGCCCGGTACGCCATCCGGCGGAAAGCGTGAACGGCCGATCGCCGTAATTCTGTGTGTGCTGCTGCTCGCCAGTTCCGCCGTGGGATTCTCGCGCCTTTCACCGGCGGTGCGGTTCGAGCATTCCGGGCAGTACGTCGGAAATGTGCGCGCGGCGATCGCGGAAGATCCCGATCTGGTCTTCTACGACACGTTCGTGCCGTCCGACGTGGTGCACGAGTGGTTCGGCGCGGATTCGCGGGCGTCCCGGGTGGTCGGCCTGCTGCCGGGAACGCACTTCGACCAGCCGACCAGCCGGATGCACGTGCTCGACGCGACCGGCACGCCGCACCGGATCACCGGCGTGGACCCGGTGTCCCGCGGCCTGCCCGGTCCGGTGCCGAACTGTGGCAACGCGATCGGCGAGACGCTGGTCCGGATCCCGCTCGACGCCCCGGTGCTCGGCCGCTACCTGCTCAAGCTCGACTACTACACATCGGACGGTGGCGAAGGGCTGGTCGAGCGGACGCCGGTGTGGTTCCAGGCCGGCTTGCACACGGTGTACCTGCCGGTGGACGGCCTGTTCGACCACATCGGCGTGCAGCTGTCGAGCCCGGGCGCACCGGTGTGCGTCGCCAAGCTCGAGATCGGGAAGCCGGTGACGTCGTGAGTGAGAAACAGTGTTAGAACACTGTTTCTCACTCACGAGGTCAGTAGGGGTCGTACGGGCTGTCGTGGCCGAGCAGGCGGGCCGCCGGGCGTAACCGCAGGCGCAGCAGCACCTTGATCACCACGTTGCGCAGGAACCACGGCAGCTGCGCCAGCACGCGCACGCGGTCGCGGGCCGACGGCGGCGCCAGCCGGAAGCGCGCCAGCGACGTCGCCCGGTCCACATAGGTGTACCGGTGTCCGATGAGGACCTTCGCGATCGTGCCGAGGGTGACGCCGATCGAGGAAAAGCAGTCGTGGACCAGGATTTCCGCGCCCGGCGGCAGGTGCGCCGACCAGCGCAGGTCGTCGGTGTAGGTCCAGTAGTCGTGCTTGCCGTCGATGTAAAGCAGCTGTATGGGCCGGTCCCAGTCAGGCCGCAGTTCCGTGCTGTAGCCGGCGACCAGCTCGACGATGTCGTCCAGCCCGGCCCGCCGGATGTTGCGCTCGAACAGCTGCCGCGTCGGCGATCCGCCGAACAGCCGGCCGTCGACGAACGGGTCGACCGCGATCACGGTCGCGCCGACCGTGCGGGCCGCCGAACCGAGGACGATCGTGGATCGGCCCTGGTGGCTGCCGATTTCCAGGACGACGTCACCCTTCTCCAAGCGGCACGCGGCGTTCCACAGCGCTTCGCCCTGCGCGCGTGTCATCCAGCCCTTGACCGGCTCGGCCAAGGCCCAGGCGTCTTCGAACGTGATGGCACACCTGCCTGAGTTCCGGGAAATCGTCGGCACATGGTAGCCAGGTTTCGGCCTAGTATCTACCGGATGGTAACCGCCACCCGCGAACGGTCCCGGGACGACGCCCCGCCCTCGAGCGGCGCCCGGAAGTTCTCGGTGGCCGCGTTCGTCCGGCGGCCGAGCACCTGGATCGTGCTGGCCCTGACCACGTTGTCGTTCCTGCAGATGCCGGGGAAGACGACGTTCGACACGAAACTCGACCTCGCCGTCGACCCGCTCGCCTTCCTCGGCCGCGCACTGCACCTGTGGAACCCGGAGGCCACGGCGGGGGAGCTGCAGAACCAGGCGTACGGCTACCTGTTCCCGATGGGCCCGTTCTTCGCGCTGTGCCAGGCCGTCGGCGTGCCCGCGTGGATCGCGCAACGCCTGTGGGGCGCGATCCTGCTGTCGGCCGCGTTCGGCGGCGCCCTGCTGCTCGCGCGGGCGATGAAGATCGGCACCGAGCGCACCCGGCTGATCGGCGCGCTCGGGTACGCGCTCGCGCCGCGCATGCTGACCGAAATCGGCGGTCTGTCCGCGGAAATGCTGCCCGCGGTGCTGCTGCCGTGGGTGCTGGTGCCGCTCGTGCGCGCCGGGACGATCGGCTCGCCGCGGCGGGCCGCCGGGCTGTCCGCGCTGGCCGTGCTGGGCATGGGCGGGGTCAACGGCGCGATGGTCGTGATGGCGCTCGTCCTGCCGGGACTGTGGCTGCTGACCCGCCGCTGGACGCGGGCGCACGTCGAGCTCGTCCTGTGGTGGTTCGTCTTCGTCATCGGCGCGACGCTGTGGTGGATCCTGCCGCTGCTGCTGCTGGGCGAGTACAGCCTGCCGTTCCTGGACTACATCGAGTCCGCGACGAACACGACCGCGCCGATGTCGCTGTTCGAGGTGCTGCGCGGGACGAACCAGTGGGTCGCCTACGTCGTGCAGGGCACGCCGTGGTGGCCCGGCGGCTGGTCGCTGATCGACAACCCGGTCCTGATGCTCGCGACCGGGCTCGTCGCCGGCGTCGGCCTGCTCGGGCTGACCCGGCGCGGCCTGCCGGAACGCCGGTTCCTCGTGCTGGGCGTGCTCACCGGGCTCACCCTGCTGACCATCGGGTACGTCGGCACGCTCGACAGCCCGCTGGCCGAGCAGGTCCGGCACCTGCTCGACGGGCCGCTCGCCCCGCTGCGCAACGTCCACAAGTTCGAGCCGGTGCTGCGGCTGCCGCTGATGCTGGCGTTCGTCCACGGCATTTCGAGCCTGGCGCCGTCGCCTCGGCGCTTCTGGCGGCCCGCGCTGGGCCTGCTGCTGGTGCTGGTGATGGCCGCGCCGGCGTGGCTGCTGAACCTGCGGTCCGGGCCGGGCTGGGACGCGGTGCCCGGCTACTGGTACGACGCGATGGGCTACGTCGCCAAGGCCGACCCGAACGCGCGGACGCTGCTGCTGCCGGCCACCGGGTTCGGCGAGTACGACTGGGGCCGGACGGTCGACGAGCCCGCGCAGGCCATCGCGCGCAGCCCGTGGGCGGTCCGCAACCAGGTGCCGCTGGGGTCCGAAGGAAACACGCGGCTGATGGACTCGGTCGACGCCGCCCTGGCCGACGGCCGCGGCGATCCGGGGCTCGCCGCCCTGCTCGCGCGCTCCGGCTACCGGTTCCTGCTGCTGCGCAACGACATCGAGCGCGAGCGGACCGCGGCGCCGCCCGTCGCGACCCTGCGCGCCGGGCTGGCCGGCTCGCCGGGGATCGCGAAGAAGGCGGAGTTCGGGCCGCTCGAAGTGTACGAAGTGGGCAAACCGGTGCCGCTCGCCACGGCGACGTCCACAACGGACGTCCCGACGGTCAGCGGTGGCCCGGAAAACCTGCTGCCGCTGATCGATTCGGGCCAGCTCGACCCGTCGACGCCGACGGTGCTGGCCGGCGACGGCGGTTCGCCCGGCGGCCCGCGGCTGGTGACCGACGGCCTGCGCCGGGCCGAGCGGAACGTCGGCGGCGTCCGCGACAACCTCAGCCAGACCCTGACCGCCGGCGAGGCCTACCGCCAGCAGCGCGCGGCGGGCGACCTGCTGCCGTTCCCGGGGCAGGAGCACCAGACCGTGGCCGCCTACCGGGGCATCCGCTCGGTGACGGCGTCGACGGCGGCGTCGTTCGCCGACGCCTTCGGCGGGTCCGATCCCTCGCACCAGCCGTTCGCCGCGATCGACGGCGACCCGCGCACGGCGTGGCAGTCCTCGACGTTCACCGGGCCGATCGGCCAGTGGCTCGAGGTGGAACTGGACACCCCGCGGCTGGTGAACTCGGTGGACCTGCAGCTGGTGGACGACATCCGGGTGGGCTGGCCGGCCACCCGGATCCGGATCACCACCGACAACGGCTCGGTCGACCAGCAGGTGATCCGCGGCGCCGGGCCGCACGAGTACCCGGTGGCCGCCGGGCTCACCCGCAAGGTGCGGATCACGCTGCTGTCGCTGGTGGTCGGCCGGCAGGACGGCAACTTCGGCATCGCCGAGCTCAAGATCCCCGGCACCGAACCGCAGCGAGCGCTGGAGGTACCGGCCGACCTGCCGGTCGGGCCGGCGCCCGGGTTCGCCTTCACGCGCGGTGCGCAGCCGCGTTACGCGTGCCTGCCGGCCGGCGGCGCCGTGCGGTGCGACGCCGCGGCCGCCCGCGACGGCGAGGAACCCGACGGCGTCCGGCGCCTGTTCAGCACCCCGGCCGACGAGACGTACGTGGTCGGCGGCTCGGTGCTGCCCGCGGGCGGCGGCAGGAACCCGGTGACGCTGCCGGGGGTCACGGTGTCGTCGACGTCCCAGCTCGGCGGCGACCCGGCGGCCGGCGGGCTCGCGGCGGTGGACGGTGACGCGGGCACGACGTGGCGTCCCGACGTCACGGACCTGCGCCCGGCGCTGACCCTCGGATGGTCGTCGCCGAAGCAGATCTCCGGGCTGCACATCGGGGTCGCGCCGGGCAGCGGGGCCCGCGCGCCGCGGCAGGTGCAGCTGGTCGGCCGGTCGGGGGCGCGGACGGTGCAGCTCGACGCGGGCGGGTCGGCGTCGTTCGAGCCGCTGGAAACCGACCAGCTGCAGCTCGTGCTGCCGGGTGACGACGACGACCCCACGGCCCGGGCGGTGGTGGGCATCGGGAGCCTCACGCTGTCCGGCGATCCCGGCCTGCTGCCGGGGCCGGACCCGGCGTTCACGGTGCCGTGCGGCTCGGGCCCGAACGTCCACCTGGACGGGCTCGACTACCGGACGTCGGTGCAGGGAACGCTGTCCGACATCACCGCGCACCGGCCGCTGGAGCTGCGGATGTGCCGCGATTCCGAGGGCGGCGTCGCGCTGCCGGCGGGCGGGCACGAGCTGCGGACAGACCGGTCGGAGTCGTTCGTCGTCCAGGACCTGTGGCTGCGCCCGGTGCACGCGGCGGCGACACCACCGGCGCACCGCGCGGTGCAGGTGGGCGAGTGGGACGCGACGTCGCGGTCGGTGACGGTCGCGCCGGGCGCGGAAGCGGTGCTGGCGGTCCCGGAGAACGCGAACGCGGGCTGGGTGGCCACTTTGGACGGCAAGCAGCTGACGCGCACCCGCGTGGACGGCTGGCAGCAGGCGTGGATCGTCCCGGCGGGCGCGGGCGGCGTGGTGTCACTGAGTTTCACCCCGGACGCGCACTACCGGTTGAGTCTCCTGGTCGGCGCGGCGGCGGTGCTGGTGCTGCTGGTGGGTGTGGCCTGGCCGGCCCGCCGTCGCCGGTTCACGGTGTCACCGGGCGGCGGGGCGGTGGTGCCGGTGGTGCTGATCGGGCTGCTGGTGGCCCTGGGCGGGATGCTGCCGGTGGTGCTGCTGATCGCGTGCCTGCTGGCCCGCCAGTTCTCGGAGCGGGCCCCGAGGTACCTGGCGTTCGGCGGCATGGCCCTGGCGGCGGCGGTGTCGGTGGTGGGCCGCGTGCTGGGCCACGGCCAGGAGTGGGCGTACGGCCCGGTGACCCAGGCAGCCCTCCTGCTGGCCGCCGCAGCAATGGTGGCAACGTGCGTGGACTGGTTCGCCCGCAAAGAAAACCCGACATCCCAGCCCTGACCCAGACAGTCAGCTCGCGTCCCTCAACGGTCGGCTCGCGTACCTCAACGGTCGGCTCGCGTCCCTGGAGGGTCGGCTCGCGTAACTGGAGGGTCGGCTCGCCAACCGACCGCCCAGGTACGCCAACCGACCGCCCAGGTACGCGAACCGACCCTCCAGCTACGTCAACCGACTGCCCGGGTACGCGAACCGACCCTCCGGGTACGCAGGTTCCGGGCCGCGGAATTGTCGGTGCCTGCGGGTAGCGTGGAAAACGGGGGCTGCTCAGGCCCGGCGAGGCCGGAACTCCAGCACCGCGCCCGCCGCGGCCAGGGCTCCCGCGGTGCAGGCCGCCGCCGTGACCACCTCTGCCGCCGAGCCGTGCAGCCACGTCGTGATCAGCACGGCCTCCACCACCACCGCCGACCACATCAGCAGCGTCACCCGGCGGTCGCCGTCCGCCAGGCGGGCGTACAGCAGGATCTGGACCAGCGCCAGCATCGAACCCGCCAGCGCGAACGGCCACACCGGCATCGTGCTCCCCGTGTACCGCGCCCCGCCGATCACCGCCAGCAGCGAAGGACCGAGCACCAGCGACACCACCAGCACCACCGCGTCGAGACAGGCACAGACCGCGAGCGCCACCGGCAGCACCCGCCGACGACGCGAGGACTCCGCGAACCGCGGCAGCACCAGCACCCCCACCGCCTGCGGCAGCCAGTACGCGATCTTCGTGACGATCGCCCCCAGCGCGTACTCGCCCGCCTCCGACGACGGCAGCGTGTGGCGCGCCAGGACCAGGTCCAGGTTCACCAGCAGCACCAGGGCCAGCATCGCCTGGGCCGTGTGCAGGACTTCACCGCCGTGGCGGTCGGCCCAGCGGGGACGCGGGCGGCCGCAGATCTGCCAGCCCGCCCCGACCACCGCCAGCGAACCGATCGCCGCGCCGGCCAGCGCGCCGGTGGGCGACCCCGAAACCACCAGCCCCACCAGCGACCCGCCGACCTTGCCCACGCCCTCCAGGGCGATCAGGCCGGCCAGCACCGCGAACCGGTGGCTGCCCTGCAGCAGCCCGTGGAACACCCCCAGCAGCGTCAACGGCCCGAGCGCCGCCGTCACCAGCAGGGCCGGGGTCAGCGAGCCCAGGTGCAGCAACAGCACCAGCAACGGGCTCAGCGTCAACGCGACCGTCGCCACGATCGCGCTCGTCACCAGCCCGAGCGCGAACAGCGAACCCGGCGCCAGCGCGGGCGCGCGGGCCACCCGCAGGGCCACCACCGTCTGCAGGCCCATCGCCGGCACGACACCGACCACCAGCACCGCCAGCAGCGAGCTCAGCTCCCCGAACGCGCCCGGCGCCAGGATCCGCGCCGCCGCCAGGCTCAGTACGTAGCTCGCCGCGTTGTTGCCCGCGAGCGCCAGCGAGACGAGGATCGCCGCGACCCGGTTGCCGGTCCGGGCCGGGACTTCGGTGTCTACGCTCAACGGCGGGCTCCCATTACCGGCGGGTAATGACCGGGACCTTAACCGCGCGGGCAACGGAAAGGAAGGGCCGTGGACGCACCGGGCCGGAGGTTCGCCCTCCCCGTGCTGTCCGCCGTGCTGGCCTTCGCCGTCTGCGCGCCCCTGCTCGGCCGCGGGTTCGTCCTGAGCTACGACATGGTGTTCGCGCCACGCCAGTACTTCGTGCCGGACGCCTTCGGGGCCGGGAACACGCTGCCGCGGTCGGTGCCCGCCGACGCCGCCGTCGCGCTCGCCACCACCGTGCTGCCCGGTGACGTCGTCCAGAAGATCGTCCTGCTGCTGGCCGTTTTCGGTGCCGCTCTCGGTGCCGGGAGGCTCGTGCCCACCGAGTACACCGGCACCCGGCTCGTCGCCGCGACCACCTACGCCTGGACGCCGTACGTGGCCGAACGGCTCTTCATCGGCCACTGGCCGCTGCTGCTGACGTACGCGTGCCTGCCCTGGATCGCCGCGGCCGGGCTCGCCGCGCGCAAGCACGAGACCCACTCCCTGCTCAGGCTGGTGATCACGAGCGCCCCGGCGGTGCTGACGCCGCCGGGCGGGGTCCTCGCCGCCGCCGTCATGGTCGTGACGGCCGGATCACGCCGGCTGTGGCAGACCCTCCCGATCGCCGTCGTGCTCAACCTGCCGTGGCTGGTGCCGACGTTCCTCAACGCCGGCGGCACGTTCTCCGACCCCGCCGGTGTCACGGCGTTCAGCGCCCGCGCCGAAAGCTGGGGGCCCGCGCTGGTCAGCGTGCTCGGCCTGGGCGGCATCTGGAACGCCGAAACCGTGCCCGGCAGCCGGGCCATGCCGCTGGTCCCGGTGCTGACGCTCGTCGTCGCCGCCGTCGCGGTCGCCGGGCTGTGGCCGCTGGCGAAGCGGTGGGGCCGCGCCCCGGCCCGTTCCCTGTCCTTCCTCGGCCTCCTGGGCGTGCTGCTGGCTTCGCTGGCGACGCTCCCGGGCGGCGACGTGCTGCTCACCGCCGCGACGCGGCACCTGCCCGGCGCCGGATTGCTGCGGGACGCCCAGAAATGGGTGGCGTGGTGGGCGCTGCCGCTCGCCCTGGGCCTCGCGCTGGCCGTCGAAACCGCCGCCACGCAGCTGAAAACCGCGCGGGGACGGGCCGCGCTGATGACGGCGGTGGCCCTCCTGCCCGTGGTCACCATGCCGGATCTGGCGTGGGGCGGCTGGGGACGGCTCGGCACCGCGCAGTACCCCGCCGACTGGCGGGCAGTGTCCGAAAAGCTCGGTGACCGGCCCGGCGACGTGCTGGCGCTGCCCCTTTCGGCGTTCCGCGGGTTCGCCTGGAACGCCGACCGCACCCAGCTCGATCCCGCGCCGCGGGTGCTGCCGAGCCCGGTGCTGGTGGACGACACCCTGCAGGTCGGCACCGAACGCATCGCCGGCGAGGACCCGCGGATCGGCGACGTCCGCGCCGCGACGTCCGCGCGGGAGCTCACCGCCGCCGGCATCGGCTGGATCCTCGTCGAACACGGCACACCCGGCGACGTCGACCCGCGGTTGCTCGCCGACGCGACGCCGGTGTGGTCGGGTGAGTGGCTGACGCTGTACCGGACCCCGGGTGTGCCGCCGGTGAAAGCGGTTGCGTGGGCGCCGGTGTTGCTGGCGAACGGAGTAGCGCTCACGTTGCTGTGCGTCGCACTGTTGTGCCGCATGTTACCGATGCGTACATTGGGCCGCGGCAGGATTTCCCCGCCGCGGAAGGAGTGACACGTGGGCACGGTCATCGGCGCGGTCGTCGCCGTCATCATCGGCGGCGGGGTGGCGACCGGGGCGGGGTTCGCCCTCATCAAGGGCGCGGACCCGGACACGTCCGCCCCGGTGCAGGAAAAGCTCAACGCGCAGGTGAAGTACAACCCGGCGGACCATCCCCTCAAGCTCTACGGGGACCGCTGAGGCGCGTGACCCGGCTCGCCTCCGACCACGCCCACCGCGTCGTCGGGCTCTACGGCGACCCCACCGTTTCGTGGAGCATCCTCCTCGAAGCGGAACTCGGCGTGGCCGCAGCGGAACCGGAGAAGCTCCGGGCCCGCCTCTCGGCCGCCGTCCAGCAGTACCCCCACCTCGGTGCCCTGCCGGAAATCGAGCGCGTCACCGATCTCGCGGCCGTCCGCGACCGGTTCGCTTCGGCACCCTACGAACGGGCCGCGCCGCTCGTGCGCGTCGCCGCCGGCCCGGAGACGCTCCTGATCGCGGCGCACCACGGCGCCCTCGACGGCCTCGGCCTGCTGGCCCTGCTCGGCATCCTCCTCGACGTCCCGGTTTCCTCGGCGGCGACCGGGATCGGCGAGCGCACGGGCCGCACACCCTTTGCCCTGTCGGCCGTCCAGCGGCTGGCCGAGGCGCTTTTCGCGCCACCGGGCCGGATCACCCCGGATCGTGAGCGCGAAGCCGTGGGAGACGTCTTCGTGGCTTCTCACGAACCCGGGCTGCGACTGGGTGCCGCGGGGTTCGTCACGGCCGCGGCGCACGCCACCGAACGCTGGAACCGCGCGCACGGCGCCCGCACGGCCCGCGTGGTGGCCGCGCTGGGCGCGTCACGGCGATCCGGCGCGGCGCCGGAACCGGTGCACGACAGCGCGTTCTTCCGCCTGCGCCTGAGCCCGGCGGCCGACGTCGCCGCGGTGCTGGGCGCGCAGCCGCCGGAGCCGGACTTCCCGGCCCGCAGCAGCCGCCTGGCCCGCCTGGGCACGCGGCTGCTGGCGAGCCGGCTGGGGTCGACGTTCCTGGTGTCGAACCTGGGCCTGGTGTCCACCGGGGACACGGTCCGGTCCCTGGCGTTCTACCCGGCGGCGAGCGGCCGCTCGGGCGTGGCGTTCGGCGCGGCGACCACCGGCGGGATCACCACGGTGACCGTGCGCGCCCGCCGCAGGGACTTCGACGCACGGGCCGCGGCGGGGTTGTTAGGTGAGTTCCGGGATGCGGTACGGGACCAGGCGGCGCGGCCGCGGGGCGGGGAGCCCGGCGACGTCCCGCACCAGTGATTCGAACTGGCCCACGCTCGCGTCCCAGCTGAACCGCCCCGCGCGCTCGGCGCCGGCCAGGCCCATCTCCGCGCGCCGCAAGCCGTCGGCGAGCAGGCCGTCGACCCGGTCGGTGAAGTCGTCGAGGTCGTCCGCGAGCAGGCCCGTCCGGCCCTCCACAATGGACTCCGTCACGCCGCCCGCCGCGCGGTAGGCGATCGAGGGCACGCCGTGCGCCGCCGCCTCCATGATCACGATGCCCCAGCCCTCCTTCACCGACGGGCACAGGTGCAGCCACGACCGCGCGAGGATCTCGTGCTTGGCCTGCTCGTCCACCCAGCCGTGCAGGACGATCCGGTCCGCGACCCCGCGCGAAGCCGCGTGGCCGCGCAGGACCTCCTCCCACGGCCCCTGGCCGACCACTTCCAGCCGCAGGGACGGCCAGCGCCGCGCCAAGCGCGCCACGACGTCGATCGCGTGCTCGATCCGCTTGTGCGGCACCAGCCTGCTCACCGCCACCAGCGTGGGCTCGCTGTCCCGTTCGGACGTGCACGGTGGAGGCGCGTCGAGGCCGTTCGGGACCACGGTCACCCGCGTGCGCTCGATGCCCAGCCCGGCCAGTTCCGCCTTGGTGACCTCGGAAACCGTCACGTACCGGCACCGGCGGAACAGCCACGGCGCCAGCCGCGACTCGATCCACCAGCCGACCCGGCCCAGCGTCTCGCCCAGCGCGCTGATCCACTGTTCCTTGTGGACGTGGTGCACGAGCACCAGCACCGGGCCGCCGGCCACCAGCCGGGCGAAGAACGGCATCCCGTTCTGCACGTCCACCACCAGGTCGGCGCGGGCCCGGCGGATCGCGCGCAGCGCGTGCGCGTAGACGCCGAACTTGTTGCCCCGCCGCCGGTAGCGGACGCCTTCGCGCCACTCGCCGGGGGTCGCGCCCGGGTACGCGGCGCACTGGATCTCCACCCGGTAGCCCGCTCGGGCCAGCCCTTCGGCCATGCGCTCGACATACCGCTCCGAGCCGCCGCCTTCGGGGTGGCCGGTGTCGCGCCAGTTGACGAGGAGCACACGAGGACGTTCCATCGGGTTATCCCAACTGTAGCGACGGTGCTAGGTTACTGGTGCGTACACCCTAGATGAACGTATTCGGGAAAGCGACGGTTCAATGGTAGGTAATCCGGTTCTCGAGCAGCCGCACCGGGCGACGCTCGGCCGTTCCGTGACGCTGTTCCGCACGTTCCTCACCGAGCAGACCGACCCGGACGGGTTCTATTCCGCGCTGGCGGGCGACTCGGTCCGGCAACTGGCGGCGCACACTCCGCTGGCCGGGCGCACGGTGCTCGACGTCGGCGGTGGTCCCGGCTATTTCTCCGACGCGTTCCGCGCGGCCGGTGCGGTCTACCTCGGCCTCGACCCCGACGTCGGGGAGCTGTCCGCGCGCGGCGAGCCGGGCGAGAACATGATCCGGGCCAGTGGCACGGAACTGCCCGTGCGCACCGGATCCGTCGACGTCTGCTACTCGTCGAACGTGTTGGAGCACGTCGCCGAGCCGTGGGTGATGCTCGACGAGATGTGCCGGGTGACCAAGCCCGGCGGCACGGTGTTCGCCTCCTTCACGCCGTGGTATTCGCCGTGGGGCGGCCACGAGACCGCGCCGTGGCATTTCCTCGGCGGCTACTACGCCCGGCAGCGTTATGCCAGGAAACTCGGGAAGCAGCCGAAGAACAAATTCGGGGAAAGCCTTTTCCCGGTTTCCGTCGGCGCCGCCCTTCGCTGGGCGAAAACGACGCCGCTGGCCGATCTGGTGGCCGGGTACCCGCGTTACCACCCGAGCTGGGCGATGTGGATCGTGCGCATTCCCGGCCTTCGCGAAATAGCTTCGTGGAACCTGGTGCTGGTGCTGCGACGGCGCTGACCCTCAGCGGTCGGCGCCGACCGGCACCCGGTGCCGCCGCTGCGGCGGGGCCGGCGGCTCGGCCGGGCGGCGGCGGATCAGCAGGAAGATCGCCACGACGACCAGCACGCCGCCGCCGATGCCGAGCCAGAGCGGACCGGTGCTGGAGAGGAACTGCAGCCGGCCGCGGTTCTCGTCGACCTGGTCGACCATCCGCGCGACCGTGTTGCCGTTGTAGGCCAGCGTCCCGTCGAACACGACGACCGGGGCGGTGGCGCCGGGCCGCAGTTCCTGGTGCTGCTGTTGCTGCTGCTTGACCTCGATCCCGGTGACCGGCTCGACCCAGATCGTGGTGACCCCGCGGTAGTACAGGTCCGCGTCGACCGTCGGCTCGGTGGACCCGACGAGCGAGCCGGGCACCGACTTCGTCTC
Organism: Amycolatopsis sp. NPDC004625; assembly: GCF_040609695.1. Lineage (NCBI taxonomy): Bacteria > Bacillati > Actinomycetota > Actinomycetes > Pseudonocardiales > Pseudonocardiaceae > Amycolatopsis > Amycolatopsis sp. NPDC004625. The sequence continues at coordinate 25,567 of NZ_JBEXKX010000062.1, read as the reverse complement.
GATCCTCGTGTCCGGGATGTCCTGGACGAACTTGTAGGTCTCGATCCCGCTCACCGTCTCGGTGCCGGTGTACCGGGCGGTGACGGCCTTCTCGGTGTTGTCGTCGTAGACCTGGTAGTCCTTCTGCTCGGTGCCGAAGGGAAACTTGAAGTTGAGCCCCGGCTGGGCCTTGTAGTCGTTCGTCTCGGGCGGCTTCTGGCCGTCCTTGTCGGCCTTGTCCTTCAGCCGGGTGATGTAGCTGCTTTCCCGGGTGCACGCCGGGTCGGTGGCGCCCTTCGGGTCGTAGCCCTCGGAGGTGCGGCGGTCGAAGCAGACCTGCCGCTTGCTCGCGTTGACCACGGTGTCGTCGGCGTCGTCCTTGACCTGCACCGCGAGCAGCCAGACCGCGTAGTCGGTGTCCTGGTGCATCTCGGGCCGGGCGAAGTTCGCCTGCACGCGGCCGGTCGCGGTGAGCTTCCGGTTCTCGCGGATCTCGGCGACCGGGCCGGCGCCCTTGTCGGTCACGGCGAGGACCTTGCTCACGGTGCCTTCGAGCACCGACGTCGAGTCCTGGTCGAGCGGCACCTTGGCGAGCTTCGGGTACACGTACGTGGGCAGGAGCACCGCCCCGGCGGCCGCGAAGACGCCCAGCGCCAGCAAGATCAGGCCGAAAGCACGTCGCAACGGTCCTCCTGGGTCGTGTTCGCCGGCACGCAAATTACCCGGCGGTAATCAGGTGCCCGGATAGTGGCCTGCGCCACGCCGCGCGTCAAAGTGTGACCGGCGGTCACAGGAACCCGGTGGGGCCGGAAGGTCGCATGGGCACCGCCGTTCGGACCAAGCGACCAAACATGTTTGTTCCCGGGCACAACGGGCACGGGCCCACCATCGGACGATCCCCCGCCGCCGCGCCGGACCCCAGAGGAGAAAATCCCTTTTGCCCCAGGACCCTTCGATGGTCGCCATCGCGGCGACCGCGCGCTGGCGGGCCCGGATCGTGGCGGCGGCCGCGAGCGCGGGCATCAGCATCACCGACCCGCAGGCGGGCGTGCCCGGCATCGGGGTGCTCACCTGCGCCCCCGGCCACCTGGGGGCGATCGTGCCGCGGCTGGCCCGCGACGACGAGCGGCCCCGCCCGGCGATCGGCGCGCACTCCGACTCGATCGCCGACCGCGAGCTGCGCAACGCGGTGGCGGACGTGGCCGCCCTGCTTTCCCTGCACGGCAACGTGGTCCTCGACCTCGACGCGGGCGGCCGCCGCCACCGGGGCGCCCGCCCGGACGTGGTCGTTTCGGCCGGTGTGGACCGTCCGCAGTGGACGGAACCGGCGGTGCGCCTGCCGGTCGGCACGCACCGGCGTGGCGGCCCGCTGACGGTGGCATTGACGGCCGGTCCGGGCTTCGAGGGCGCGCTGCTGGAGCTGGCCCGCCTGGTGGAGGCCGACGCGGCCTAGTCTTCGTCGTCGACCCACTCCAGGAGGTCGCCCGGCTGGCAGTCCAGCACCCGGCACATCGCCTCCAGCGTGCTGAAGCGCACCGCCTTCGCGCGGCCGTTCTTCAGCACCGCCACGTTGGCCGGGGTGAGCCCCACCTGCTCCGCGAACTCCCCGACGCTCATCTTCCGCTTGGCCAGCTCGACGTCGATGCGCACGACGATCGGCATCAGATGACCGCTTCCAGGTCGGACCGCAGGGCCGTCGCCTGGCGCAGCAGTGCGCGCATGACCACCAGCACCAGGCCGAGCACGGTGATCGCCACCGTCACCAGGAACAGCAGCATCGGCATCCCCGGGTCGTCCGCGTTGAAGCCGACGAACACCAGCATGCCGGCCACCACCAGCCACGCCGCCGCCACCGCCCAGACGATCGCGTCGACCCACTTCAGGGACGCGGGTGTGAAGATCCGGTCCTTCTTGACCAGCGTCAGCAGCTTCCAGGTCGCGACGAGCACCACCTCGACGCACAGCACGAGGAACACCGCGATGGCGGTCAGTGGCCAGCGCAGCGGCGCGTCGTGCGGGTTCTGCTGCGTGTGGTAGGCGATCCCGCCCGGGAGCGACAGCGTCTGGAACACGACGAGGACGCCGAACAGCACCACGAGGAACACCCGCAGCGCGGCGACGGCCCACTTCTCGGTAACCATGCGCCGAACTATCGCGCGTGGTCTATCGAAAGTCAATCGTTAGTGATCGAATCTCGATCATGCCGGTTCGAGGCGGACCGACTCCAGGGCGACGTACAGCTCGCCGATGTCCACCGGGTCGGTGAGGTCGCGCTTGGTCAGCTCCTGCACCCGGCGCAGCCGGTAGCGGACGGTGTTGGGGTGCACGAACAGCCGGTCCGCGGCCTCCTTGGCCGAGCCGTGGCCGGCGAACCAGGCGAGCAGCGTGTCGAGCAGGACCTTCCGTTCCGCGTCCGGCAGCGCGAGCACGCCGGCCAGCGCCGCGCGCACGACGTCGCGGGCCATCCCCGGCGCGGCGGCGACCAGCGTCGTCACCGGCGAGTCGCCGAACACGACCACGCCGGCGGTCGCCGACGGCAGCGAGCGGCGGGCGATCCGGGCCCGGTGCAGCGCGTCCGGGACGTCGGGGAACCCGCTGAACGGCCGGCTCATCCCCGCCGCCACGGGCAGCGACCCGAGCACTTCGCGCAGCCGCCGGACGTCCTCGACGCGGTCGATCGCGACCAGGCCCGCCTCGCCGCCGGGCCGCCACGCCGAGCGCCAGCGCCGCGCCCGCAGCAGCGCCTCGACGCTGTCGTGCTCGTCCGGCTCGACGCGCTCGGTGACCACGGCGACGAACATGCCGGCGGTCGGCAGCCCCAGCTCCCGCGCGGCGGCCTCCATGTCCGCCTGGCCGGCGAGCCGGCCGCGCAGCAGGTCGTCCAGCAGCCGCGCGTTCGCGTGCGACGGCTCGGCCGCGACCTCCTCGTACGCCGTGGTCAGCGCGTCGGAGTAGAGGTCGATCGCCTTCCAGACGTAGGAGTTGATCTCGATCGTCCGGGTCGGGTTGAGGAACTCCGGCCCGGCGAGCTCGAGGAGCCCTTCGTAGACGAAGGTGCCGCCGATCCGGAACGCCCGCAGCACGGCGGGCAGCGGAATGCCCTGCCGGGCCTGGGCCAGCCCGGTCTTGCGGGCGGCGTCGAGGGCGAGGCCCCGGCCTTCGGCCAGTGCGGTGAGGGCGCGTTCGAGGTTGGCCCGGCACACCTGCCGCAGCTCACCCGGGGCGACGTCCTCGACCTGCCGGTAGAACTCGTCCTGCTCGCTGAGCAGCCGGGCCAGCCGATCGGCGAATTCGGGCAGCCTGGCCAGCATGCCGCGCACCAGCTCGCGGTGTTCGCGAGGTACCGGCCTGGCCAGAGCTTCGATGCCCATCCCTCACTTTAGCTCGGGTCCGCCGCCCGGGACACGCATGAAGTTGAGCAAAATTCATGTCCATCGGGTGATCGACGTGGTGAGGGCTTGACGGCTCGGCCGGGTCCGGGCGTGGAGCGGGGCGCCCGCGGGTCGCGCTCGGACGGTCCGGAGTTCCCGGCCCACCACTGGCACGCGGTGACGGGCTTGGCGGTTCACCCGGGTCCGGGCGCGGTGCGGGTCCCCGGACACCCACGTCGTGCGGGCTTGACGGCTCACCCCGGCTTGCGGGCGGTCAGGTACACGTGCGGCTCCGGCCCGGCGTCCGCGTGGTCCGGCACGAACTCCGCCTCCTCCGCCCGGACGACCTCCAGCCCGGCCGCCCCCAGCAGCTCCTTCACCCGCCCGGCGGTGAAGCTGTACGCCCGGACCGGGTGTCCCATGAAGACGATGTCGACGCCGTCCACATCGGCCGGCACCGTGGCGAACACCAGCGTTCCGCCCGGCTTCAGCCACCCCGCCAGCCGGCCGAGCATCGTCTCCTGCTCGGCGCGGGGGAGCTGCAGCATCGAGAAGAACGCCGTGATCGCGTCCCACGTGCCGTCCTCGAAGGACAGTTCGCGCATGTCGCCGAGCTCGAACCGCGCGGCCGGCACCTGGCTGCGTGCGATCTCGACCATCTTCGGCGCCACGTCGTAGCCGGTGACGTCGTGGCCGGCCGCGGCCAGGAGGTCCGCCGTGGGGCGGCCGGTGCCGGCGCCGAGGTCGAGCACCTTCGCCGCCGGGGGCAGGGCCGCGAGCAGGTCGGTGATCGCCGCGAGCTGGCCGGTTGCGGTGCGGAACGCGTGTTCGTACGCCGTGCCGAGGGCGTCGAAGACCTCGGCGGCGGTTTCGGGGCGGGTCATGATCGGGGACCCTGCCAGATCTAGGATCTCGCCGTGGCCGGTTTACGGGGTGTCTTCGCCGGGTTCGGCAAGAGCAGGGCGTTCGCCGTGCTGGGGCGCGCGCTCGTGCCCGCCGACCGGGTGCTGCTGCGGATCAGCGGCGGCCGGGTCGGCGTCGGCGCGGCGGTCGGGCTGCGGACGCTGCTGCTCACGACCATCGGGCGGCGCAGCGGTGAGCCGCGCCAAGTGCCGCTGCTGTACGTCGAACGCGCCGGCGGGTACGTCGTGATCGGCTCGAACTGGGGCGGCGAGGCCCACCCGGCGTGGTCGGCGAACCTGCTGGCTCACCCGAAGGCCACGGTCGCGATCGGCGGCCGGACCGTCGAGGTCACCGGGCGGCTCCTGACCGGGGACGAGCGCCAGGAGATGTGGGACGCCGTGGCCGCGTACTGGCCCGCGTACGACCGCTACGCCGTGCGGGCCGGGCACCGCGAAATCCGCGTCTTCCTGCTGGAGCGCCTCAGCCGATGAGGTCGGTGTGCCGGATCCGGTACACCTGCAGCCGCAGGTTGTAGTACTTGTCCGTCTCGCCGACCCACTGCATGCCGAGCCGCTTGGCGACGGCGATCGCCCGCGTGTTGTTCGGCCGCGCGACCGCGAAGAGCTCTTCGGTGTCCTGGGTGAACGCCCACCCGATCAGCGCGGTCGCCGCCTCCGACGCGTAACCCTTGCCCCAGACACCGGGGCTGAGCTGCCAGCTCAGCTCGAGGTCCTCTTCGAACGGCGGCAGCAGCCGGATGCCGAGGCCGCCGATCACCACGCCGTCCTCCTTGCGCTCCACGGCCCACCGGCCGCGCGGCGGCGGCAGGTTCGGCTGCGCCTCCTGCCACGCCTGCAGCACCGCGCGCATCGCGGCGATGTCGCCGACGCGGTCCATCGCCGGGGTCAGCCAGTGCGTGACGTCCTCGGCCCCGTAGATCTCGAACGCGGCTTCGGCGTCGGCCGGCGTCCAGTCCCGGATCACGAGCCGGTCGGTGCTCAACGGCGTCTCCATACCAGGACGCTACGCCGGAAGGGCGCCGATTGTTCCCGGACGGGTGAGGCCGAAGGTGAACACTTACAGTCGGCGCGTGGACGAACTGCACGCGCTCCTGGCCCGCGCCGCCGAGCTGGCCGCGCAGCACCGGGCCGGCCTCGCGGACCGGCCCGTCGCCCGGCCCGTCGACGCCGCCGCGCTGCGGGCCGGGTTCGGCGGCCCGCTGCCGGCGCACCCCACCCCACCGTCCGATGTGCTCGAACAGCTGGCCCGCGCCGCCGAACCGGGGCTGGTCGCCACCGCCGGGCCGCGGTTCTTCGGCTTCGTCGTCGGCGGCGCGCTGCCCGCCGCCACCGCCGCCGACGTGCTCGCCACCGGCTGGGACCAGAACGCCTTCAACGCCGTCCTCTCGCCCGCCGCGGCCGCCGCCGAAGACGTCGCCGGGGCCTGGCTGAAGGAACTGCTCGGCATTCCGGCCGGTGCTTCGGTGGGGTTCGTCACCGGCGGTCAGGCCGCGAACACTGCCGGGCTCGCCGCGGCCCGGCACCACGTGCTCGCCGAAGCGGGCTGGGACGTCGAACGCGACGGCCTCACCGGCGCCCCGCGCGTCCGCGTCGTCGCGAGCGAAGAACGGCACGCGACCATCGACCGCGCCCTGCGGCTGCTGGGGTTCGGCACCCGGGCGGTCGAGCCGGTCAAGGCCGGCCCGCAGGGCGCGATCGACGTCGGGGACCTGGCGCGCGTGTGCGCGGCCGGCAGCGGGCCGCTGATCGTCTGCCTGCAGGCCGGGAACGTCAACACCGGCGCGTGCGACGACCTGCGTGCCGCCCGGGCCGCCGCGGGTGGCGCCTGGATCCACGTCGACGGCGCCTTCGGGCTGTGGGCCGCGGCCAATCCGGACACCCGGGCGCTGCTCGACGGCGTCGAGCTCGCCGATTCCTGGGCCTGCGACGGGCACAAGTGGCTGAACGTGCCCTACGACTCCGGGTTCGTCTTCTGCGCCCGCCCGGACGTGCACGCGGCGGCGATCGCCTACCGGGCGGCCTACCTCACCGGCGCCGGGGAGGTCTCCGGCATGGGCGACCTGACGCTGGAGTCGTCGCGCCGCGCCCGCGGGTTCGCCGTCTGGGCGGCGCTGCGGGAGCTGGGCCGCGACGGCGTCGCCGAACTCGTCGGCCGCGGCTGCCGGCTGGCCCGGCGCTTCGCGGACAGACTCGCCGAAGGCGGGGCCGAAATCGCCAACGACGTCGTGCTCAACCAGGTCCTGGTGTCCTTCGGCGACGAAACGGACGCGGTCATCCGGAAGGTCCAGGACGACGGCACCTGCTGGCTGGGCGGCACCACCTGGCGCGGCCGCCGGTACATGCGGATCTCGGTGTCGGGCTGGGCGACGACGGAGGCCGACGTCGACCGCAGCGCCGCGGCGATCCGGCGCCTGGCCGGTCAGTGACCTTCGCGCACCGACAGTGAATCCGTCCGCCAGGAGATCTCCTTCTCCCCGCCCGTCGGCCAGCTCGACGAGAGCCGGCGGCGGACGCTGCCGAGCGCGCCCAGCTCGGCCAGGTCGACGCGGGGACCCTGCTTGGCCAGCGAGGACACCTCCGCCGTGGTGAGCGGGACGAAGTCGAAGTACTGCGCGTCCTCGCCACCGTCGACGAACTCGGTGAAGATCGCGGCGAACGACTGGCCGCATTCCGGGCACCGGCGCAGGGAGATGCTGAAGTGCGACCGCTCGACCAGGCGATGGGTCTTGTTCAGCCGGGTCGTGCAGAACGCCAGCGCGGTCAGGGCGTCTTCGCCGGAACAGCGGGCGCAGCCGAACTCGGTCATCGGCCGATCATCCCACGCGTGAATCCGGACCGGGCTGCGGAGGTATCGGGAAACCCGCTGACCACACGATTTCGCTCTGGTCCGCAGTGGTCTGGACCTGTTAGCCTCGGCACGTCCACCCGCCCGGCTCGCGAAGGGAAACCCGTGCTCCGCATGAGAAAAAGCATCGCCGCCGCCGCGCTGGCGCTGGCCGGTGCCGCCGTCGTCGCGCCGCCCGCGGACGCCGGGCAGGCGCCGGGCAAGGTGATGGCCTACTTCGCCGACTGGGACGTCTACGCCCGCGGCTACCACGTCAAGGACATCGAAACGTCCGGTTCGGCCGCGAAGCTGACCCACATCAACTACGCCTTCGGGAACGTGACCGGCGGGGGGTGCGCGGTCGGCGACCCGTGGGCCGACCACGACATGCCCTACGACGCCGCCACGAGCGTCAGCGGCCAGGCCGACACCGGCACCCTGCACGGCAGCTTCAACCAGCTCCTCGAACTCAAGAAGCTGCACCCCAAGCTCAAGGTGCTGTGGTCCTTCGGCGGCTGGACCTGGTCGGCCGGCTTCACCGAGGCGGCGAAGAACCCGGCCGCGTTCGCCGAATCCTGCTACAACCTCGTCAACGACCCGCGCTGGGCGGGGGTCTTCGACGGCATCGACATCGACTGGGAGTACCCGAACGCCTGCGGCAACACCTGCGACAGCAGCGGCCCGAAGGCGTTCACCGGGCTGGTCAAGGCGCTGCGCGCGAAGTTCGGGCACCAGCTGGTCACCGCCGCGATCACCGCCGACGGCTCGAAGGGCGGCAAGATCGACGCCACCGACTACGCCGGGGCGAGCCGCTACCTCGACTGGTACAACGTGATGACGTACGACTACTTCGTCGCCGGCGCCAGCCCGACCGGGCCGACCGCGCCGCATTCGCCGCTGCGCGCGTACCCGGGCATCCCGACCGCCGGCTTCTACGCCGACGCAGCCATCCAGAAACTGCGCCACCAGGGTGTGCCGTCGGCGAAGATGCTGCTGGGCCTCGGGTTCTACGGCCGCGGCTGGGACGGCGTCACGCAGAAGCAGCCCGGCGGCACGGCCACCGGCCCGGCGCCCGGCACGTACGAGGCGGGCGTCGAGGACTACAAGGTCCTGAAGACCAAGTGCCCGGCCAACGGCCGGGTGGCCGGTACGGCGTACGCGAAGTGCGGCTCGCAGTGGTGGAGCTACGACACGCCGGAGACGGCGTCGGCGAAGGCCGGGTACGCGAAGTCGCAGGGCCTCGGCGGCGTGTTCGCCTGGGAGCTGTCCGGCGACACGGCGAACGCGGAACTGCTGCGGGCCATCGCGGGCCGCTGCTGACCCCGAAGCTGGAGGGCCCGGGCGTGCTTGCGCCCGGGCCCTTCGTCCACTCAGGACACTCAGGACACTCGGGACACTCAGGACCGGGCGGGGAACCCGTGCCGCCGTGCGCCGAGCACCACGGCGAGCACCGGCAGCAGGAGCACCAGCAGGGTCCACGGGAAGGCCGCCGGGCCGGCCGCGTCGAGCAGGAACCCGCCGGCCACGCCGCCCGCGGCCATCGCCGCGTTCCACAGCGTGACGAGCATGGCCTGGGCGTTGTCCGCCGCTTCGCCGCCGGCGTTCCCGGCGGCCGTCTGCAGCAGCGTCGGGACGCCGCCCCAGCCCAGGCCCCAGAGCGCCACCGCCGGGTAGACCAGCGCCGGGCCGCCCGCGAACACCGCCAGCAGCGCCGCGGCCACCGCCACCAGCAGCGTGCTCGCCACCATCAGCGTCCGCAGCGCGCGGTCGATCCGGGCGCCGGCGATCCCGATGCCCGCCATCGACGCGACGCCGAACACGAGCAGGACGACGTCCACCGCGTCGCCCATCCCGGCCGCGGCGAGGAAGGTCGCGACGTAGGTGTAGAGCACCGTGTGCGCCAGCACGAACACCAGCGTCACCGCGAGCACGGGGACGACACCGGGCACGGTGAGCGTCCGCAGCACCGGCGTCCGGCCGCCCGCCCGGCCGGGCTGGTCCGGCACCGCGGCGGCGATCCACACCAGCAGCGCGACCGCGATCGCCGACATCACGCCGAACGCCGAGCGCCAGCCGAGCAGGCCGCCGAGGAACGTCCCGGCCGGGATGCCGAGCGACAGGGCCAGCGGGATGCCGGCCATCACGATCGCGATGGCCTTGCCCTGGTCGTCCGGGACGAGCCGGCGCGCGTACCCGGCGAGCAGGGCCCAGACGACGCCCGCGGCCACCCCGGCGACGAACCGCGCCACCATCGTCAGCGCGTAGTCCGCCGACAGCGTCGTCACGGTGTTGGCCACGGCGAACCCGGCCACGCCGGTCAGCAGCAAGCGTTTGCGCGACCACCGCGCGGTGGCGGCGGAAAGCGGGATCGCGGTGAGCGCGGTGCCGAGCGCGTAGATCGTCACGGCCTGGCCGGCCGCCGCTTCACCGACGCCGAGGCCCGCGCTCATCCCGGGCAGCACACCGGCCGGCAGCGCCTCGGTGAGCACGGTGACGAACGCGGCGGTGGTCAGGGCGAGGAGGGCGGTCAGGGGCGGCTTGCGGGTGCTGGGGTTCGTCATGCCGCTATGCTCGAACCCTCACATCGATGTGAAGGTCTACGTGAGGTGGGGCACATGCGGATCGGCGAACTCGCGGAGCGCACGGGCACGGCCCGCCGCCTGCTCCGGTACTACGAAGAGCAGGGCCTGATCATCGCGGGCCGCGGCCCGAACGGCTACCGCGACTACGACGAGCCGACGGTCGACCGGGTGATCCAGGTCCGCGGCCTGCTCGACGCCGGGCTGCCGACCCGGATCATCAAGCAGATCCTGCCGTGCCTCGACAAGCCGCGGACGATCTACTTCCCCGACGCGACCCCGGAGATGATCGCCACCCTGGAGGCGGAACGTGATCGCATGAGCCGCCGCGCGGAGTGCCTGCTGCGCAACCGGGACGCCATCGCGGAGTACCTGGACGCGGTCCGCGAGTACGACAGCGCGGTCTGAAGCCGCTCAGCTGTCGAGCGCGAGGAGACACGCTTCGAGCTCGTCGAACCGCACGCCTTCCGGGCGGCTCCGGTAGCGGTCGAGCGCTTCGCCGAGCACCCGCCGGGCGTCGTCCCGCCGGCCCACCACGCGGTAGCAGTCCCCGAGCGCGACCAGGAAGAAGTTCAGGTGGCGCAGGTTGCCGGTGGTCCGCAGGGCTTCGACGGCCCGCTCGAAGTGCGCGATCGCCTCCGCCCAGTCTCCGTCCCGCAGGAAGACGTACCCCAGGTTGCCGATGGCGTGGCCTTCGCCGTCGAGGTCGTGCTGCGCCCCGGCCACCGCCGCGGCCCGCTCCAGCCAGTGCCGTGCCTGCTCGCGGTCGCCCCACTGGATGTAGCAGAAACCGATCAGGTCGAGCGTCTTGACGTAGAGCCGCGGCTCGTCCTCCGGCTCGATCAGCCGGAGGATGTGCTCGCACTGCTCGAGCTCGGCGCGGTAGTTCGCCGAGTGGTACTCCCAGGCACCGGCCAGCACGTAGTGCAGGTGCGCCTGCTGCACCCGGTCTCCGCACACCTCGGCCAGCGCCAGGGCCTGGGGCAGGGTTTCGAGCGCGGCTTCGGTCCGCCCGGCGAAGATGCTGGCGCTGGCGAACAGGCGGTGCGCGATCAGCTGGGCGGTGACCTCGCCGAGCTGCTCCGCGGCGGTGAGGGCGAGGCGGCCCGCGGTTTCCCGTTCCGGCAGCAGGCCCTGCCGGGACCGGAATTCGTTCAGCACGGCGGCCAGCTGCCAGACCACGGTGTGCCAGCCCCGCTTCACGGCCAGTTCGGTGGTGGCGGTCGAGCACGCGTGCTCGGTGATGAACCAGTCCAGGGCGGCGGGCTGACCGGCGAAGCGCAGCGGCTCGACCCCGGGGAGCGGCGGGGCGATCCGGATCGGCCGTCCGAGCGGCTCGAGCACGTGGTTGCCGTGCCAGGACGTCTGCAGGTGGAAGTCCGTCACCCGCCGCAACGCGGCCTCGCGAGCGCTTTCCGGCAGCGTCCGCGCGGCCTCTTCGGACGCGTAGAGCCGGACGAGGTCGTGCATCCGGTACCGGCCGCTCGCGGTCCGCGTCACCAGGTGCGCGTTCTCCAGCGCCCGCAGCACCTTCCGCGCCTCGGTGAGCGGGACGCCGGCCAGCGCGGCCGCGGCGGGCAGGCCGATGTCCGGCCCCGGGGCCAGCGCCAGCAGGCCGAACAACGCCGCGGCCTCCGTCGTGAGGTGGCGCAGGGACCAGGAGAACACCGTGCGCAGGCTCAGCCCGGCCTCGCCGGTGTCGAGCCCGTCCAGCCGGGCGGCGTGGTCCCGCAGTTCCTCGGCCAGCAGCGCCAGCGGCAGTTCCGGCGAGGTGACCGCGCGCGCCGCGACGATCCCCAGCGCCAGCGGGAGCCCGGCGCACAGCCGGACCAGCTCGTCGACGGTGGCGGTCTCCGCGGCGAGCCGGTCGCGGCCGAGGTACCGCTCGAGCAGTTCCCGTGCCTCCCGCGCGGACAGCACGTCCAGGGAGATCGGCCGCGCCCCGTGCGTCGCGACGAGCCCGCCGAGCCGGTGCCGGCTGGTCACGAGCACCCGGCAGGCCGGGCTGCCGGGCAGCAGCGGGACGACCTGGCCGGTGCCGGCGGCGTTGTCGAGCACGATCAGCATCCGCTTCCCGGCCAGCAGGCTGCGGTAGAGCGCGAGCTGCGCGTCCGGGTCCGGCGGCACCGCGGACCCGTCGACGCCGAGCGCGTGCAGGAACCCCCGCACCGCCACGGAAACCGGCAGCGGCTCGGCGACCGGATCGAAGCCGCGCAGGTTGACGTAGAGCTGCCCGTCGGGGAACGCGGCGAGCTTCCCGGCCGCCCAGTGCAGGGCCAGCGACGTCTTCCCGATCCCGCCCGCACCGCCGATGGCCGAGATCACCACCGGGCCGGCGGTCCCGGCCCGGTCGAGCTCCGCCAGCAGGCCGGCCCGCCCGACGAACGACGCCGGCGCCGCCGGGAGCTGCTGCGGCACCGGCGTGGTGGCGCGCGGCCCCGGGTCGCCGTGCAGGATCCGTTCGTGCACCTGCCGCAGCTCGGCGCCGGGATCGGTGCCGAGCTCCTCGGCGAGCAGCCGGCGCATCCGGTCGAACTCGCGCAGGGCGTCACCCTGACGGCCGGCCCGGGCCAGCGCCAGCACCAGCCGGCTGCGGACCCGTTCGTCCAGCGGGTGGTTCTCGGCCAGCGCGGTCAGCTCGGGGACCAGCTCGCCGGCGCGGTCGCCGCGGAGCCGGATCTCGGCGAGGTCCAGCTGCGCGCCCAGCCGCCGGCTCTCCAGGGTCCCGCGCAGGTTGGCGAACCACGGCGTGTCGAGGCCGGCGAACGGCTCCCCGCCCCACAGGGCCAGGGCGCGGTCCAGCAGCACGGCCTTCTCACGGTCGTCGCCGGTGGCCGCGGCCTCGCCGAGCAGGCGCAGGAAGACGTGGAGGTCGACCGAGTCCGGGTCGGCCGTCAGCAGGTAGCCGCCGGAGCGCTGGACGACGGTGGCTTCGCCGAGCGCCGTCCGCAGCCGGGAGACGTAGCTGTACAAGGCGTTGCGGGGGTTGACGGGCAGCTGCTCGCCCCAGATCCGTTCGGCCAGGACGTCCGCGGGCACGACCTTGTTCAGGTCGGTCAGCAGCGCGACGAGCAGGCCGCGCAGGCGGGGGCGGCGGATCTCCGCCGGGTGGTCGCCGACGCGGGCCTCGAGTTCGCCCAGCAGCCTGAACCGCACCGCGCCGTCCGCCTCCCCGTGTCCACCCGGCCGCCCACTGTAACGGATGCCCGGAAAGGCGCGGGAAAGCTTCGCGCAAGGCCGGTCCGGCATCGTAGGGGAAGTCGGCGGTGCCGCCACGAATCGTCGAGGGGGCGGTTCGTGGCCGGTGCCGCGACCGCGGGCCGGATCGTCTTCCCTGCCACGGCCGTCGCCCCCGGGGCGGCCTCCCGGGCGATCCGGCCGGTGGCGGGGCGGTCCGGTTCCCTCGAACGCCGGGCCGTCCCCGTCACCTCACCGGCGGCGGGACGGGTCGATCACGTGGACGGCCGCTTCCTCCGCCGAAGCCGCGCCGCCGTCGATGCCGGCGTCCGAGGCGTACAGCTCTTCGTCGGTGTCCTCGCCGAACCCTTCGTCCGACGCGACCAGGCGGCCCGCGCGGACGTCGCCGACCTCGTCGTCGATCAGTTCGCCATCGGTGTCTTCGGTGTCGCCCAGACCGTCGTCGTCGAGGTCGTCGGCCAGGTCGGGGACCTCCCGGGCGAGCCGGCCGGCCCAGCTTTCGCCCTCCGCGGTTTCGCGGGCGGTGGTGCCCCAGCCTTCGGTCGCCTGGGCGCGTTCCGGCGGTGAATAACCCTCCGCCAGCTCGTCCCGGTCGTCCAAAGTGTCCTCGGGGTCGAGGATCCCGTTGTCGGCGTTGTCTTCGATGTCGTCGTCCACGACCACCATCTTCCCGCAGGCCCTATGGCTGTTCCCAGTCCGGGTGATATGACCGAGCCCAGCCGGGGCTCCGCCCGGCACGGTGAAAGGTGATCCCTCATGCCGATGAGACGCAGGGTGCTGGCCGCGGGCCTGGCCGGGGTGTTCGGTGCCGCGCTGTCCGGGCGGACGGCACAGGCGGCGACGGCGGCCCCGCCGGTGCGCCTCGACCAGCTGAACCTGGTCAGCCTCTCGCACGTCAACGACCCCGCCACGACCAACGTCTTCCCCGGCGACCCGGCCTTCGAGCTGGAGACCATCGCCACCATCCCGCAGGACGGCTACTACCTGCAGTTCGTCCGCGAAGGCGAGCACACCGGCACGCACTGGGGCGCGCCCGGCCACTTCAACACCGGTGAACCGCTCGCCGACGACATGGATCCGGGCGATCTATTCAGGCCCGCAGTCAAGATCGACGTCCGCGCGAAGGCGGCGGCCAACCCGGACTACGCCGTGACGATCGACGACCTCAAGGCGTGGGAGAAGCGGAACGGCCGGATCCCGGACGAGTCCGTCGTGGTGCTGTGGACCGGCTGGGACGCGAAGTGGGGCACCCCGGCGTACCCGAACACCGGCGCGGACGGCGTGCTGCACCAGCCCGGGTTCTCCGTCCCGGCGGTCCGGTGGCTGATCGACACCGGGCGGCTGGGCCGCCGCGGCGGCACCGGCACCGACACGTTCAGCCCGGACGTCGGCACGGACGAGACGTACACGGTGTCCAAGCTGGTCTACCGCCGCCACCGGATCAGCCTGGAGATCCTGGCGAACCTGAAAGCGCTGCCGACGACGGGCGCCTGGGTCCTGGCGGGCGGCCCGATCAACCGCCGCGGCGCGGGCTCGACGGCGACGATCTTCGGCGTGCTCCCCCCGGCCTGAGTCCTCGTGAGTGGTAAGGCGGGTTAGAACCCTGCTTACCACTCACGACCGGCCGCGGCAGACCAGCGGACCGGCGGGGCCGGGTCAGCCGGCGGAGAGCGTCGAGAGGCGCAGGGACGAGAGCGCGGCCGGGTGGCCGAACCGGTAGCCCTGGGCGGTGGTGCAGCCCGCCCGGGTGACCAGTTCGGCCTGCTCGGCCGTCTCGATGCCCTCGGCCACGACGGCCACGTCGAGGTCGGCGCACAGCCCGACCAGCGAGCGGCACAGCGCCGCGTCGCGGTCCGGGCGGACGCCGGTCGTCAGCGCGCGGTCCAGCTTGATCAGGTCGACCGGCAGCGCGTGCAGCACCGTCAGCGAGCTGTACCCGGCGCCGAAGTCGTCGAGCGCCACCCGGACGCCGAGGTCCTGCAGGCGGCGGATCGCCGCGGCGCCGGCGGCCAGGTCCGGCACCGGCACGGTTTCGGTGATCTCGACGATCAGGCGTTCGGCCGGCAGGCCGTACCGGTCCAGCGCGGACCCGACGCTCTCCTCGAGCGACGCGGCGCCGAGGCGGCTCGCGCACACGTTCACGTGCACCGTCAGGTCGATCCCGGCCGCGGTGATCTCCCGGCAGGCCAGGTCCAGCACCAGCGCGTCCAGCTCCGCGCCGAGGCCCGCGCCCTCGGCGGCGCGGACGAACGTCTCGGGGGACACCGCGGTGCCGTCGCGCGCGGTCCAGCGGGCCAGTGCCTCGACCGCCACCGGCGTCTCGCCGGGCAGCCGGACGATCGGCTGGAACACCAGGGCGAACCCCTCCGGCAGGCCGCCGTCCGCGCGGCGCAGGGCCGACGGGAAGTCCGGCGGCCCGTCGGGGGACGGGTGGTAGACGACCGTGGTGTCCTTGCCGAGCCGTTTGCCCGCGTACATCGACGTGTCCGCGCGGCCCAGCAGCACGTCGGCGGTGATCGACGGCTCGGTGGGGTCCGGCACGACCAAACCCATGCTCGCCCGGACCGGCACCAGCGTCCCGTGCACCGCGAACGGCCGCCGCAGCGCGCTCTGGATCCGGTCGGCGACCGCCTGCGGGGCGTCGACCTCGCCTTCGAGGAGGATCGCGAACTCGTCGCCGCCCAGGCGCGCGACGGTGTCGCCCGCGCGCACGCAGCTCAGCAGCCGCTGGGCGACGGCGTGCAGCAGGACGTCGCCGCCCGCGTGCCCGAACCGGTCGTTGACCTCCTTGAAGTCGTCCAGGTCGACGAAGATCAGCACGAGCGGCGGCCGGTCGACGGCCTCGACGGCCCGGTCCAGCCGGTCGGCGAAGAGCGCGCGGTTGGCCAGCCCGGTCAGCGGGTCGTGGTAGGCCTGGTGGGTCAGCTGCTGCTGGCCCTCGTACACCCGGCGCAGCAGCAACCGGTTGTCCAGCAGGGAAAGCAGCTGCCGGGCGAGCACCAGGAACACCACGAGCGCGCCGACGAACACCTCGACGCCGTCCGGGCCGGCCCCGGCCACGATCTGCACGGTGATCAGCAGGGCGACGGCGGTGACCGGCACGTACGGCAGCGCCAGCTGCCACCAGTCGACCCCGACCGCCTGACCCGCGTCCTCGCGCCGCCGCGTGCCGGGGGTGACCAGCAGGGCGTAGGCGATGAACAGCGGGCCGAGCACGAACCCGCCGTCCGACCACGGCTTCATGCTCTCGGCACCGATGCTGACCAGGTAGGCGAACACGCTGTCCGAGCAGGCCAGCGCGACGATCCCGACCGCGGCCAGCAGCAGGTTCGCGCGGTAGGGGCGGTCGACCCGGTCGAACACGACCAGCAGCACGGCGACCACCACGATCACCAGGTCCGACAGCGGGTAGGCGATGGCGACCGCCCAGGTCAGCGCGTCCGGTCCGGTGGCCCGCACCAGCTGCCCGAGCGCCGCGGTCCAGGTCAGGATGAACAGCGAACCGGTGACGACCAGGCCGTCCAGGACCACCGCGACGCCGAAGTGCGCCGTCCACTGCGCGGGCTGCCAGCGTTCGCGGTCCGGCCGGACCCGCGCCCGGGCGAGCACGAAGAGGGCGGCGAGCGCGAACAGCGGGAAGCTCAGGTAGCCGACGTCGGCCAGCGACGGCGAGGGCAGCCCGCGCCCGTCGACCAGCTGGTACCAGGACCAGGCGCACTGGCCGAGCGACCAGCCGGCCATGCCGATCGCGACCAGCACGCGCCACCAGCGCTGGTGCCCGCGGACCCGGCGGGCGACCACCACCCCGCAGACCACCGCGCCGATCCCGGCGCTCAGCTGCATGGTGTCGTCGACCCAGAGGGCGAAGGTGTCACCCCAGAACGCGAACCCGTTGACCACGACCAGGGCCGCCGCGACGAAGACGAGCAGGATGGCCACTGGGTACCGCCGCACTGTCATGGCACCTCACGCGGTCACGCACGCCGGTAGGACCGGCAAACACTACACCGGGCGTGATCGACCACAAGCGCACCGCACCGGCGGTCACAGACCGCCGCGCCCGTTCGTCATGGGGGCGGGGGCAGCCGAAGCGGAGGAGACCCGGGGTGACCGTGATCGGGCCGGAGCGGCCACAGCTGATCGGGCTCGCCTACCGCCTGCTGGGCTCGCTGGGCGACGCCGAAGACGTCGTCCAGGAGGCGTACGGCCGGTGGTACGCGCTGACCGGGCCGCAGCGGGACGCGATCGAATCGCCGGCGGCTTGGCTGACGACGGTGGCCGGCCGCATCTGCCTCGACGTGCTCGGCTCGGCCCGGGTGCGGCGGGAGCGGTACGTGGGCGAGTGGCTGCCCGAGCCGGTGCCCGCGGGCCGGCTCGCCGACCCGGCCGACCGCGTCACGCTGGACGAGTCGGTCACGATGGCGTTCCTCGTCGTGCTGGACGCGATGACGCCGGCCGAGCGGGTGGCGTTCGTGCTGCACGACGTCTTCGCCTACCCGTTCGCCGAGGTGGCGGCGGTGCTGGACCGGACACCGGCGGCCTGCCGCCAGCTGGCTAGTTCCGCGCGCCGCCGGGTCGCCGCGGCCCGGGTCCCGCAGCCCGCGCCCGGCCAGGCGGACGTCGTCCGGGCGTTCAAGCAGGCGTGGGAGGCGAAGGACATCCGGGGCCTGGTCGGCCTCCTCGACCCGGAGGCCACGGCCGTCGCGGACGGCGGCGGCCTGGCCGGCGCGGCCCTCCGCCCGGTCGTGGGCGGCGAGCGGGTCGCGCGGTACGCGGTGCACCTCGTCAGCCGCGTCCCGGCGCTGACGATCGAGGAGACCACGGTCAACGGGCAGCCGGGACTGGTGACGCGACGGGACGGTACCGTCGCGGCGGTCGTGGCGCTCGACGTCGTGGGTGGGGTGGTCCGGCGGATCTGGGCGGTGCGGAACCCCGAGAAGCTGCGCCGCTGGCCGGGCTAGCGGAGGGTCGCGATGCCGGCCAGGAAGATGTCGATGCCGGCCAGGAACTGCTCGCGGTCGTCGTGGTCGCGCAGCTGCGCCGCCGCCCGGTGCACGAAGGGGTAGCGCTCGGGGTCCAGCTGCTCCCACTGGCCGGCGATGCGGCCGAGGAAGGCGTCGCGGTCGGGTTCGGCGGAGAGGCGGGCGTTGGCGGCGTTCTGGCCGGCGACGCCGAGGACGTAGTTCACCAGCGCGCCCGCGGCGTCGAACAGCGACGGCCCGGGGACACCCAGCGCGGTGAGCAGCCCGCCGATGCGCTCGTAGACCTCCAGCAGCGCCGGGCGCCAGGGCTCCCGCGAGAGCTGCGCGCCGACCCAGGGATGCTCGTCGATCGCGTCGAACAGGCCGAGGGCGACGGTCCGCAGCGCCTCCCGCGGTGGTGCGTCGGGGACGGCACCGGTCACGACCCGGCCGACGACGGTGTCGGTGGCCGCCGCGAGCAGGTCGCTCTTGTTCGCGACGCGGTGGTAGATCGCCCCGTACCCGGTGCTCAGGCGGGTGGTCAGCGCGCGGAACGTCAGCGCGGCCTCGCCGCCTTCGTCGAGCAGCCCGGTCGCCGCCGCGACGATCACGTCCTTGGTGAGCTCGTCCGTGCGCCGGGGTGCCATGGGAGGAGTATCGCACGTTTGGATCGTCGATCCAAAGTCGTGCTACGGTGAGTTTGGATCGACAATCCAAACTCTTCGGGAGGAATGATGACGCCCTCGGTCACGATCATCGGAGCGGGCCTCGGCGGGCTCGTGCTCGCTCGCGTCCTGCACGTCCACGGCGTCGACGTCGCCGTTTACGAGGCGGAGCCCTCGCCGGACGCCCGCCACCAGGGCGGCCTGCTCGACATCCACCCCGGGAACGGCCAGCCGGCGCTCGAAGCGGCCGGCCTCACCGCGGGGTTCCGCGAGCTGATCCTCGAGGGCCGCGAGTCCTACCGGGTCCTCGACCGGACCGGGGCGGTGCTGCTCGACCGGCCCGACGACGGCACCGGCGAACGGCCGGAGGTGCCGCGCGGCGCCCTGCGGCAGCTGCTGCTGGACTCGCTGCCGGCCGGCACCGTCCGGTGGGGGCACAAGGTCACCGGCGTGCGGCCGCTCGGGGACGGCGGCCACGAGGTGAGCTTCGCCGGCGGTGCCACGGTCGTCGCACGGCTGCTCGTCGGCGCGGACGGCGCCTGGTCGCGGGTGCGCCCGCTGCTCTCCGCCGCCACGCCCGAGTACGTCGGCGTCTCGGTCGTCGAGACTTTCCTGTTCGACGGCGACACCCGGCACCCGGCGGCCGCCAAGGCGGTCGGCGCCGGATCGATGTACGCGCTGGCGCCGGGCAAGGGGATCGTCGCGCACCGGGAAGGCGGCGGCACGCTGCACACCTACGCGCAGCTGGTGAAGCCGCAGGACTGGCTGGCCGGTCTCGACCCCGCCGCGGTGACCGCACGCGTGCTCGGGGAGTTCGGCGGCTGGGCCCCGGAGCTCACGGCGCTGATCGACGGCACCGACGTCCCGCCGGCCGTGCGCCGCCTCTGCACGCTGCCCGCCGGGCACCGCTGGGACCGCGTGCCGGGGGTGACCCTGCTCGGCGACGCCGCCCACCTGATGCCGCCGAACGGCGAGGGCGCCAACCTGGCCATGCTGGACGGTGCCGAGCTCGGCCGGGCGATCGCCGCGCACCCCGGCGACGCGGAGGCGGCGCTGGCGGAGTACGAACAGCGCCTGTTCCCGCGCGTCGCGGCGGAGATGGCGGACGACGACCTGTACGACGTCATGTTCGGGCCGGACGCGCCGCACAGCATGGTCGCCATGATGTCGGTCTAGGTGTGCTGTCCGGTGGGGTGGGGGATGATCGCGACGTACGATCGCGGTGGGAGGGGTGCCGGGTGTTCGGTCGGAAGAACCGGAAGAAGCTCGACGATCTGATGGCGCAGCTCAGGCCCGACCTGAGCCGGGAATCGCTCGGTGTGGGGCCCGGCTTCCCGGGCGTCGCCCCGAACCCGCTCCTGAGCAGGGACGCGGCCAGGCGCACCGCGGAACTGCGTACCGGGGAGCTTGCGCTCGGCGTTCTCGTCGGCTGGCGGGAGGTCAACAGCAATCCACGCGTGGTCCTGATGTTCGACGTGGAGACCGCCGACGGCCGCTCGTTCCGCGGCATCGCGGACGAAGACCTCACCCTCACCGAGCTCACCCGGCTCGCCCCGGGACAGACGCTGCCGGTGCGCTACCGGCCGGCCGTGATGGACCACTGCGTCGCCCTCGCCCGGGACGCGGACCCGGCCCGTGTCCGGCAGCTCTCCGACGAGATCGCGAGCCGCAAGCGGACCTGAGCTAGCCGGGGCCGCCGGGTTCGTGCCTGCTGCGCGGGGCCGGCACGACGAACGCGATCACCGTCGCGGCCAGGCCGGCGAGCACGGACACGTGCACGGCGGCCGGCACGGTGCTGATCAAGAACAGCCGCAGCGTCCCCGAGATCAGCAGGCGCCACATCTTCGGGCTCATGATCGACAAATACCCGCGGCGGGCCGCGGCGAACCGGCTCGCGCCACGTTCACCCGGCGGAGTGGGGTGGGTGTTTCGACGACTTCGACACCGCCGCGGTTTCGCCGCGGAATCGGAGTTTCGGTGTTCGGTCGCAACGGGAAAGGAAACCGCGGGATAACGATCCGTTTCGCGCCGCGTGATCGGCTGGACATCGGCGGTGACGCTGACGAACATTGACCTCCGTGCGTGGGAAGGGGAAGAAAGGTGAGCCTCAGTGCGGCGGACGTGGTCGGTGAGCTCAAGGCCCTGCGCAAAGGGAGGGCAATTTTCACGACACCGCTCGCGGACCGGGTCGGCCCCGCATTGCGCAGCACTTGTGGCATTTTGGAAGATGACGGAACGGTCGAGATGCGGCGTAAGCTGTCGGACCGATTGCGGCCGCTGGTCGAGTCGCTGCCGGACGACCTGAAGATCGCCCTGCTGGCGGCGTTCGCGCTGGACGAGCGGGCCCGGAAGCCGTTCTACCAGGACCGGGTGCACTGGGCGGCGAGCACGCTCGACCGCGACGACCGGACGGTCCGGCGCCGGATCGACGAGGGAATCGAGCAGATCGCCGCACTCGCCGTCGCGGCGCCCGGGCCGGAACTGCCGCGCTATCCGAGCCGCAGTTGGCACACCGAAGAACTGCGCGTCACGCTGGCTCTCGATCAACCGGTGCCGGAGGCGTTCGAATTCCGGCGGGTGATCGCGGACGCCGACGAAATCGCCGTGCTCGACCTCGCGTTGACGTTGCCGCTGTCCGCCCAATCCGGCGAATCGGTGCACGAGTCCGATCTCGGTGTCGACGTGTTCCACGGCGGTGTGATCGCCGGCCGCGGGATGGAATCGAGCGACCGGATCGGGTTCGCGTTGCGGCTGCCGGAGCCGTTGCGGCGGGGTGCCCGGCACGAGGTCGGGCTGCGATTCCGGGCGAACCTGCGGGAGCCGCGGTACGTCTGCGTGCCGAGGCACCCGTGCGACGTGTTCGACCTGCACGTCCGGTTCGGTGACCGGGTGCCGGCGCGGATAGTCCGGGTGGACCAGGTGGACCCGGGCGACCTCTCGCGCGGCGGGCCGGTGCTGGCGGCGGACGAGGCGGGGGAGGTGCACGTGCGGTTCCGGCAGCTGGCACCGGGCTTCGCGTACGGCATCCGCTGGGGCTGAGCCGGGGTCTGTCCGGGCTCGAACCGCCGGTTACCGGACAAAACCTGGACAACCACCGCCGTCCTGCAACGTTGCTGGTCAGCGCCTCGATTACTCCAGATGTCGGACCGGGGAACGTCCACGCAGCATAATGTCCACTGTGGACGAAGCGGCCCGGCGGCGGACGCGAGGAGGGCCCGTGGAAACCATGATCCCGGCGGAGGCGCCGGTCGACGGATACACCGTGCTGGCGGATTCGCCGCGGCCGGACGGCGGCCTGGTGAAGGAGCGGATCGACCCGGTGGTCGCGGCGGCCCGCGGCGGCGACCCGGACGCCGTCCAGGCGCTGCTGCGGCTGATCAAGCCGACCGTCGTGCGCTACTGCCGGGCCCGGATCGGGGGCCGCGACCTCTCCTACCTCTCGGCCGACGACGTCGCCCAGGAGGTGTGCCTGGCCGTGCTGAAGGTCCTGCCGAACTACCAGGACCGCGGCGGTTCCTTCCTCTACCTCGTGCGCGCGATCGCGGCGAACAAGGTGGCCGACGCCTTCCGCTCGGTGGCCCGGGACCGCTCGAAGCCGGTCCCGGAGCTCCCGGACCGGCCGCTGGGCGGCAACGAGCCGGAGAACCACGTCCTCGAACTGGACCTCGGTGCGCGTCTCGGCCGGCTGCTCGCGCTGCTGCCGCCGCTGCACCGGGAAATCCTGTCGCTGCGGATCATCGCCGGCCTCTCGGCGAACGAGACGGCGGAAGCCCTCGGTATTTCGGCGGGCAACGTCCGCATCACGCAGTACCGCGCGCTGACGAAGCTGCGCGGCATGATCGGCGAGCGCGGGCTCTGAGGGTCACTCCAGCCATTCGGTGACGAAGTGGTCGCTTTCGTGGATGTGCACGGCCTCGTAGACGCCGGGTCCGAGCACGGCGAACTTGTGCGGCGTGTGCGCGGGGACGACGAGCACGTCCCCGGCGCCGCCGTCACGCTCCTCGTCGCCGACGGTGAACCGCGCCCGCCCGCGGAGGATGACGAACGTTTCGGTGTAGGGGTGCCGGTGCAGCCGCGGCCCGGAGCCGACGACGTCCGTGCTTTCGCGGATGACCGAGATCCCGGACCCGACATCGCGCCCTTCGAAGTTCTCGCTGTCGCTCATCCGGCCAGGGTAGCCGCGCCGCGGCCGGTCACGGCCTTCCTCAGCTGGCCGAGCGCGCGGTGCTGGGCCACCCGCACCGCGCCGGGTGTCGAGCCGACCGCCGTCGCCGTTTCCTCGGCCGACAGGCCGACCACCACGCGCAGCACGACGATTTCCCGCTGTTTGCGGGACAGCACCCGCAGCAGCTTGGCCACCCGTTCGCCCAGCTCGCACCGCAGGACGTGGTGTTCGGGATCGGGCGACGAGTCGACCCTGTCCGGCAGTTCGGCCACCGGCTCGTCCCGCTGCCGCGCGGCGGCCTGCCGCGCCGCCGCGACCTGGTGGCGGGCGATCCCGCGGACGAAGTCCCCGAACGGCCGCTCCGGCGGCCGCCGCGGCAGGGCCTCGAGCAGTTCCAGGCAGGCGTCCTGGGCGACGTCGTCGGCCGCGTCCGGGTCGAGCCGGGCGCGGCAGTACCGCACCACGAGGGGCCGAGCCGCGAGCAGGCTGTCCCGGGTTGCGCGCGTCGTCATGCGGGCCAACTACCCCCATTCCCCGGCGGCCGACCGGCTTCGCCCGGATTCCCGGCAATTTCCGGACGCGCCGCGATAACGGCGACGATCCCTTGCCGGAACAGGGAAATGACCTACGGCCCCTCGTCGGCGCGGCCCGGTCCTGCGGCTACGCCGGATGGCGGCGACCCTTTGCTTCGGCTTCGGCGCCGGGTGCTTGCCTAGGGTTCCTGCCGGGTCCGGAACGCGTCGAGCACGCGACGCTCCCGTTTGGTCGGCCGGCCCGCGCCCCGGTCGCGGCGGGCGACCGGGATCGCCGTCTCCGGGGGTGGCTTCGGGGTCCGGTCGAGGTAGCACGTTGCCGCGTCCGGGGCGCCCACACGCTTCTGGATCACGCGGACCACGTCGAGGACCTTCGTCGTCCCGCCGACGCGCAGGCGGACCTCGTCACCCGGGACGACCGTGGTCGCCGGTTTGGCCGGCTTGTCGTTGACGCGCACGTGGCCGCCCCGGCACGCCGCCGCGGCGTCCGGGCGGGTCTTGGTCAGCCGGACCGCCCAGAGCCAGCGGTCCACTCGGGTGGACTCCACAGTCGTCCATCATGGCCCATTCAGCGGCACGGCCGCGCCGGACCGGCAGGTTACTCGTGGGTATATGTCGACTTGTCTGCACCATCCAGCTATAACTTGTTCTAAATACCTCAACGGTGAGGACCAAAGCATGAGCGACGAACCCATGTGGAGAACAACTTCCAACCCTGTTTCGCGTCGTCTCTTCATTGCTGGAACCGGTTCTATCTTGGCGGGCGCCGCACTCGCCGGCCGAGCCGCCGCTGCGACGAAGCAGCCGGCCGCCATCGCCGACGGCGCCCGCGTGTCCGCGCTCGTGATCGGCACCGGCTACGGCGGCTCGGTCGCCGCCCTCCGGCTCGCCCAGGCCGGCGTCGACGTGCAGATGGTCGAAATGGGCATGGCCTGGGACACCCCCGGCTCCGACGGCAAGATCTTCTGCGCCACGCCGAATCCGGACCAGCGGTCCTTCTGGTTGCGCACCAGGACGAAACAGCCGTTCTCCAACTTCCTCGGGTTCCCGATCGACAAGGACATCCCGCGCTACACGGGCATCCTCGACGCCGAGGAGTTCGGCGGCATCATCGTGTACCAGGGCCGCGGGGTCGGCGGCGGCTCGCTCGTCAACGGCGGCATGGCCGTCACGCCGAAGCGCGAGAACTTCGGCGCGATCCTCCCGACCGTCGACGCCGACGAGATGTACAACGTCTACTACCCGCGCGCCAACGCGGGGCTCGGGGTCGCCACCGTCCGGCCGGCCTGGTTCGACAGCACCGACTGGTACCAGTTCGCCCGCGTCGGCCGGAAACAGGCCCAGCGGTCCGGTTTCCCGTTCGTGTTCGTGCCGGACGTGTACGACTGGGACTACATGGAAAAGGAAGCGGCCGGCACCGTCCCGAAGTCGGCGCTGGCCGGGGAAATCCTGTTCGGCAACAACTACGGCAAGAAGTCGCTGCAGAAGACCTACCTGCCGAAGATCGCCGCGACCGGCCGGGTCACCATCTCGCCGCTGCACCGGGTGACGCAGGTGGTGCCGGCCGCCGGCGGCGGCTACACGGTGACGATCGAGCAGCTCACCACCGCGGGTGCGGTGTCCACCATCAAGACCGTCACCGCGGACAAGGTCTTCTTCGCCGCGGGCAGCGTGGGAACCAGCAAGCTGCTGGTGAAGCTGAAGGCGACCGGCGCGCTGCCGAACCTCAACGGTGAGATCGGGAAGGGCTGGGGCGACAACGGGAACGTGATGGTCGGGCGCGCCAACCAGATCTGGGACCCGACCGGGGCCTCCCAGTCGACCATCCCGTGCGGCGGCATCGACAACTGGGCCGCGGGCGGCGCCTTCGCGGAGGTCGCGCCGCTGCCGACCGGGATCGAGACGTGGGCGTCGTTCTACCTGTCGATCACCAAGAACCCGAACCGGGCGCAGTTCGCCTGGAACCCGACGACCCGCGCGGTCGAGCTGAACTGGCAGACGGCGTGGAAGCAGCCGTCGATCGACATGGCGAAGACCATCTTCGACAAGATCAACTCGACCGAGGGCACGATCTACCGGACCGACCTCTTCGGCACGTACAAGATCTGGGGCGACCATCTCACCTACCACCCGCTCGGTGGCGCGGTGCTCGGCAGGGCGACCGACAACTACGGCAGGCTCGCCGGGTACCCGGGCCTGTACGCGATCGACGGTTCGCTGATCCCGGGCAACACCAGCGTCAACCCGTTCGTCACCATCACCGCACTGGCGGAACGCAACATCGAAAAGATCATCGCCACGGACTTCTGAGGTCTGCCGCGGCTCGTCGTGAGTGGTAAGGCGGGTTCTAACCCGCCTTACCACTCACG
>NZ_JBEXKX010000061.1:0-45348 GCF_040609695.1 Amycolatopsis sp. NPDC004625 | reverse complement strand
GTCCGTCCGCGATCTCGTCGCCGCCCCGTTTGGCGACCAGCCGTACGAGCTTGCGGAACTGGTCTGGTTCGAGCCCGGTGAACGGGGCAATCCACCCCGGCCGGGACGCTGTGATCCCCGCAAGCCCGACACCGAAGCGGTCGATCCGGACCGCGGGCAGCGTAACCCGGGCGGCCCGGAAGACCGACGAGGTTCTTCCACCGGGGCACGGGCAGCGCGACAACCTACACCTACATCGGCTTGCTATCGCACTGGCACACAGTGTCGAACCTCCAGCCTGGTGAGCGCGAGCGGCACCAGCGCCTCGAGGTCCGGATCGAGCTCGCAGGGCCGGCAGGAGCGGTGACGTCGGCGCATGTGGGGCTCCGACAACAGCATCACTACCACCGAGACCAACCCAGACATCCCGTCGCCCGGCCGGGGAGCCTGCACCAGCTGCGTCGCCCGCCGTGTCAGGTTCGCGGCGGCGTCGTCGGAGAAGCCGGAAAGATCATCAAGTACCGCTGCGTTTGAGGTCCCCGTGCGGTCGAGACGGCATCGGCAGGCCCGCTGCAGCCGGGGCAGGAGCTGCCAGTCCGCGGCGCCGAGATCGTCGTGTCCGGGTTCCATCTTCGTGATCCTCATCGCGTCGCAGGGTGCCTACACCTACTAGCCTCGCCGACTGCACCCACTGTCAAAAACTTTTCGCGGCGACCACCGGGCCCGGATTCCCGGTCACGCAATCGGCGGGCTGACGCGTTCATGACTCTGGCTGCGACACTTGGCCCTTGGCACCGCGGCCAATTATCCGCGCGAACTCCTGCACCGGCGCTGGAGGGCAGGGTATCTCGAGCTCGCAGGTCGGCGTTCGCCTGCTTACCTTTGTCGCCGACCCGTGGCTTGCGCACCGTTCGCCAGGTGGTCCACGACTACGCGGCGTCGCCGGTCGCGGCCGGCAGGAGCACGTGCTACGAAATGTTGTCCTCGGCGAACTGACGAGGCTTGTCACAGTGTGTGGTCGCGCGGAGGGTCGGTGACCACTAAGTTCGCTGCTATCCGCTCACGGACCTGCAGGGCCAATCACGATGGAGCTGACGTGACGACGATCCGCAGGCTGCTCAGCCCGGGCGACTACCCGCTCGTTTGGCAAGTTCATGACGGCTCGTCGGTGTCTGGCCTGGTCACGCTGGCTGGTGGAGAAGCCGTGAGTGGGGTGGCTTACGACTTGCCGGCGAAGTCCGTGCCGACAGGGCACGATGGGTGGATCGATCCGTCGTGGACAGTCTGGGAGCCGAGCGTCGAGCCGTACGGGGTGGCCCGCGGCCAACTGCGTAACAACCTGGATGTTGCGCTGATCGATGCGTCCGTTTCGCACGAGCTGCCGGGCCAGTCCCTGTTGCAGGCAGATCTTGCCGTGTGTGGCGCGAACCTCCGCGAGAACACCGACTTGCTGTTCGACGAGATCACCTTTCAGGTCACCGGTCTGACGGCACTCTCGGGTGTGACTCCTCTGAAGTACTTCGAGCACCCGGCAAGCCTGCGCGGAGGAGAGCGGCCGCCCGAGTTCCGGGCGACATGGAACGACGAGGCGGACCACTCCTGGCCCGCGGGCGCCGCGGACACGGTGCGGATGCACTATCTGTGCACGTTCAGTCATCCGCAGATGTACACGATGTCGGTAACGGCGTCGCCTGCGGTTACCGTCAGTGGGCCCGCTCGGCCGCTTCGACAGTGGCTGAGCGAGTACGTGCACCCGGTCGCCGAACTGGCCAGCTTCGCCACCGGACGGCCACAGGCGATCACCTGGGCGGAGGTCACGTTCGCTGGAGGGCACGGCCCGTGCGTGGTATTCGGGGCAGCGCTGACCCAACAGAACGAGGTCGCCGGCAGGCCGCATCCGAGTGAGCTCCCGCTGGTGCATTGCGGCCCCGATGGTGCACCGTTGCCGAGGCTGCTGGCCGGTTGGGAGGCTCTCAAAACGGAGCACTCGACCTTCGTCGACTACTTCGTCTCGATCAGCACTGCGGCGCTGCCGGTGACCTCGCGCTTCATCGCGCTTATCGCAGCCTTGGAAGGCTTCCACAGTAAGAAGTACGGTATCGGAGCGACGAGCCCGACCGAATTCAAGAAACAGAAGAAGGGTGTGTTCGGGCGGTTGAGGGAGGCCGCTGGTGTTTCGGACGAGGACTACCAGTGGCTCCGCGCAGAGGGAGCCTACTTCGGCGCGTACGCGCTGCAGGAGCGGCTTCGGTTTCTCGCTGGTACCTTGCCGGAGCCTGTGCGAGCGCGGGTGAACTCCGCCGTGGATCCGATCCCACCACTGCTGCAAGGGATTGTGGATCAGCCAGAGGACATCTGGCAGGTGATGGGCAAAGCACGCAACAACCTCGCGCACGGGAACAACACGCGCCAGGACAACGCACAGCTGGCCGCGTTAACTCGCCTCGGACATACCGTTGC
The DNA here is from genome assembly GCF_040609695.1 of Amycolatopsis sp. NPDC004625. NCBI lineage: Bacteria > Bacillati > Actinomycetota > Actinomycetes > Pseudonocardiales > Pseudonocardiaceae > Amycolatopsis > Amycolatopsis sp. NPDC004625. Next base: position 42,909 of record NZ_JBEXKX010000061.1, on the reverse strand, counting down.
GGTCGCGTTCGTCCTCGAATCCTTCGGTGTTGCAGCCGAGAGACTCGCGGTTGCGATCGACCGCGGCGACCGGTCTGTCCTGTGAGGGTGGCGGCCTTGGGAGCGCCCCATGACGGGAGCTGCGCGCACTCCGGCACCAGCCGGGACGAGCAGGCTCGTGCTCGTCGGTATAATATAGGCCTGGGAGCGGACCTCGTTCATCTGCCGTTGGAGCTCCCCGGCCACTTCCTCGGGGCGCCGGACGTAGATGCGCGTGGACACCTCGATGGCGGCGGGCAGGCGGGTCGGTGTGCTGGATCCACGGGTCGTCGAACTTCGGGGATCTGCAGCTCTACCGTCACAGCCAGGCTTGAGCGCCGCAGTCCGAACGCCCAGACCCGCGGTGCAAGCGGTGTTCTCCCCGCCGCTGCCGGGTGCCTACCCGTCCGCGAGGCGTCCGACGTCCACAGTCGCTGACGACGCGAGCAGGAGCCTGAGCTCGCGGCCTGGTCAGAGGTGACAAGCTCGTCTACAGCGGCGACGACGTCGTAGCGCATTACGCGCGATCGGTTCCGCCAACACCCAGCACCGCGACTAATGCCGGTAGCCGCCACGCACTCGCCCCCGAGGCTCCTCCCGAGCAGGCAGCTGGAACTAGGCTGGGATCATCGGCGAAATACACTGCGGGTTCGTGGCAATGTGGAAAGGTACGATGTGGCGCTTCATCCCCTCCAGGGTCCGCTGGACCGCATGATCGACTATCTGAGCGACGCGCAGCAAATCAACGACGTGATCCAGGAACGCCTCCAGCGAACCACCGCTAGTCGTCGAGCGCAAGGCAAACCTGGTGGTGGGCAACCAGGCAAGCCGCACTCCTCCCTTAACCGCGCCGTCGTCGTGGCGTCGGTCGGAGCACTAGAAGCATTCAACGAAGATCTTGCATTGACCGCCCAACCACTCGATCCACAAGCAACTCCACCGTCCGACTGGTACCAGATCGACGGCAGGCACGGAATGGTGCAAACCCCGAGCCCCTACAACCTGCGCAAGCTCTACTGGACCTTCTTTCGCTACGATCCGACACGCGATTGGGAGTGGAATGTGGAAGTCGCCCCAGCAGAACTCGGCACCGGAAGTACGTGGCGGGTCGGAGCGAAGAGGTACCAGGGGGTTGACGCCGCCTCGTTCCTGGACGCCATGGTCAAAGTCCGGCACGGCTTCGCTCACCAGGACAAGGCACAGAAGCCGCCCGTCCACGCAGGTATCGTGACGCTGACTCCGGCCGGCAAGATCTCAATCCACTCACACCACGCTACGAACGCACTGAGCGTGCTACTCCAGTTCGCCGTCGTCACCACGCACGGCCTCAGTAACTGGTTGCCGGTTGCAGGACAGTTCCGATGGTCGGCACGGATGAGTGCAGCACGGTGGGAAGAACTACTGCGAGGCACGGCAGCGGGGAATTTAGTGACGAAGAGCTGGAAGAATGCCCCGCAAATCTAGCGAATACGTGTCGATCACGTACGTCGAAGAAAGGTCGACCACCGGGGCTACGGTAGCATTGGGTGTCCAACATAGCCCCGGTTGTGGCTGCGGCAGCATGGGCGACGTCAAGTCAGTCCGATGTCTGCACGATCGGCCGGATCGCGAAGGGCCGGTAGCCGGTCAGGGCGGGCAGGTCGAAGTGGTCGAACCGGTTTGCTTGCAAGTGCCAGCGGACCAGCCGGGTTCCGGCGCCGCGTTCGTGATGGAACACCAGCGTGGAAGGAGTCTCCCAGAACGGGGCGGCCGGAATTGCCGTGCTGGTGTCGCAGCCGTCGGGCAGCGGCTGCTCCTGCGGTTCGCTTGTCCCAACTTCCAGCAGCCACGCCGACGGCGGGGCGTACTGGAACGCATACAGCCGCCGGCCGCCGGGCGCCAGTTCGTACCGGCGGCCGGCCGGCACCGCGATCCGCTCCTCGTCGGGGGTGTGCCAGATCGTCTTGCTGCTGTCTGCTTCCAGAGTGGCGCCGGAGAACGGGTCCATCTGCCACGGATCGACGGTCAGCGGTTCGGGGTGGGTGTCCGGGCGCCAGCGGAACACGCGGCTGCCGGTGGGGGAGCCCCGCCGGTAGTACACGGCGCCGTCGTGGACGGCGAGGACTTGGTGGGTCAGTTCGTCGGTCCGGGGTAGGCTCGCCGCCTCGCCGGTCGTCACGTCCAGCAGGTGCGGCCGGTGCCACGAGCGGCGGCCGACGTGGTTCTCGACCCCGGCGAGGAATCGTCCGTCGGCGCTGCGCACCAGGTGGGTGCCCAGGTCGACGGGCAAGCGCTTGACCGTTCCGTCCCACCGCACCAGCACACCGGGGCCGGGTGAAGTGGCCACCGCGATCCCGGTGAGCGTTTCGTAGGCGCGGTAGCGGTACCGGTCCGGGACGCGGCCGAGAACCACCGGCCCGTCCAAGCGCCACACGATGACATCCCCGTTGCCGCCGATCACCCCGGCGCGCGGAGGCGCACCCGGGAACGTGACCGGATTCGCCGCCCGCGCTGGCTGCTGCACCGCGGCCAGGGGCGCCGACGTGGACCGCAGCGACGGACGCGGTCGTGCCACGATCCCGCCCTCGACCGGCTCGATGTACCGGGTGGCGGCGTAGGCGAGCAGCCCGGGAACGTCATCGGCAGGGATGAGCAGCCGTTCGGCGAGATCGTCGACCGGGGCAGGGTGGCCCCACGCGGCGATGAGAGTGAGGTCCGCGGCGGCCCAGGCGTAGCGGGCCTGGGCCGCGGCCTGCTCGGCCTGGGTGGCGAGCCGGTCGGGCAGGTCTAGGCGCTCGGCCGCGGAGGGCGGCTGCTCGGCCAGCCGGTGCCGCGTGCCGTCGGGAACAAGCACTCCGGCGGCGACGAGCAGCTCGATGGCTTCGCGGGGTGACTCCGGTGGTGTGACGCCCAGCTGCGCGCAGATGGCCGGGTCTGGCGGGTCGCCGCGCAGGGGTTCGTCGAGCCACGACTCCGGCCGGCGCGGGCCGTATCCGGCGGCGAAGTAGGCGACCTCCATCACCGGGTAGCCCAGCACCAGGCGCCAGCCGGGATCCGGGGCGCCGATCGCCGGCCGGGTCCGCCGTACCCAGCGCGGCAACCCCGGCTCGCCGTCGCAGGGCCAGAACTGCAGCAGCCAGACGTCGCCTTCTTCCCCGGCCGGGGCCGCGCGGCGGGCCACCCGGGCGTGGAACAGCCCTCGCCGGCCCAGTTCGAGGGTGCCTTCGTGCTCGCCGCCGGTGAGGGTGGCGAAGGCGAGCCGGCCGGTGCGGCTGTGGAACGGCGTCTCGACGACCTCCTCCCACTCGGCAAGGGTGATCTGCGGTGGGTGGTCGTGGGCTTCCATCCGGACGGCTTGGTAGGGGTCGCCGGCGTGGCCGTGGACCCAGGCGTCGCCGGCGGTGGCGATCGTGCCGGACAACGCGTCGGTCGCCAACTCGCCGAGCAGTTCGTGGCCCCACGGCGGCGCCGCGTCGGCGGCGTGGCGGTCGCGGATCACCAGTACGCCGTGGTCGGGCAGGTATTCGTCGTCTTCGAGAACCCCCAAGAGCGTCACGGCACCAACGTATCGGGCAACACCGACAGAATCTGGTCACATCTGGCTCGCCGGGCCGATGACCGCGTTCCCTTTCAGGGCGGAGCACCATGACCGCGGCCGAGCAGTGGCGTCTGGTGACTGCGACGCCGTGGCCGCTCCGAACTGCACGGGGTGTTCCGCTGGTGGCCGATCTTCACTACAAATGCTCGTATGGAACACCTGTGGCACGAGATTGGGGCCTGTGCGGGCGGCGCTCGCTTCGAGCTGACACTGCGCGGCTGCGCCGCGAGGATCTGTCTGATGGACGCCGAGAACTACCGGGCGTACTGCGACGAAGACGAGGACGGGTACGAGTACCACTACGGCGGCTTCTGGGAAGCGAGCCCTGTTGAGCTGGTGTTGCCCTACGACGACTTCTGGTACCTCGTCATCGACAGTTACCCCGGTCGAATCAAGTACTGGCTCACAGGGCCTTACTGACCCAAGCAAGAGTTCGTCAGGCCGGCCTCGTTGAACCGGCCGATCTCCGCCGCCCGTCTCCGTCTTCGAAGTTGACCCGGCCTTGCCCGCGACGGTCTGCTTGGCCGACACCTTCTTGCCGTCCGCGTCGGTGAAGCCGTCTTCCTCGAAGGCCATCGCCTAGCGGCGCGGCATCGCGTGGAACTCCGCGCGACAGACGAACGTCCTCCGTCGGCGGTGAGGCTGCGTAGTCTCGGTATGCCTGTTCGGTGTCCTGCTCGCGTACGGGCTGGGTTCGGAGCCAGTCCGCGAGTGTGCGCAAAGCGACCGGGTCGTCTCTTGCTGCGGCCTTGCGGTAGGCCTGTTCGATATCCCGTTCCCACAGTCGGTGATCGCCGTGCGGCGCTAGAGCCACGTGCCGACTGACAACCTTGACGATGTCGTCCGGCTCGCCGGACGCCGAGCCGGCGGCGGTTGTAACAGGCACGCTGGTGAACCTACCCTGCCGGGCCGGAAACCGTCGTCGAGCGGCGGGGCACCTGGTCGGCTGTTACGGCCGACCAATGCTTCCGCCGCTGGGCGGCGCACGCCGCCGGAATGCCCCTCAGAGCCCGCTGTCGCGGATCGTGGCGCGCAGCTTCGTCAGCGCTCGGTACTGCGTGATGCGAACGTTGCCGGCGGAGATGCCCAGCGCCTCCGCCGTCTCGTTCGCCGACAGTCCAACGATGAGCCGCAGTGACAGGATCTCTCGGTGCAGCGGCGGCAGCGACTCCAACAGCCGACCGAGCCGGGGGCGGAGGTCGAGGTCGTGCACGTGGGTCTCCGGCTCGTTGCCGCTGCGCGTGCGGTCTGGCAGCTCGGGCACGGGCTTCGACCGGTCGCGCGTAACCGAGCGGAAGGCGTCGGCGACCTTGTTCGCGGCGATGGCGCGCACAAGGTAGAGGAACGAGCCGCCGCGGTCCTGGTAGTTCGGCAGCACCTTCAGCACGGCCAGGCAGACCTCGTCGGCGACATCGTCGGCCGAGAGCCAGGACTGGTTGCGCCCGCCCACCCGGGCGCGGCAGTAGCGTACGACCGTCGGCTTGATCAGTCGCAGCAGCGACTGGACGGCGTCTGGGTCGCCGGCGTGCGCCGCCGCCACGATCGGGTTGAGCTGTTCCTTCGTCAGCGCGCCCTCGGGCCGCGGCGAGTCCTCGAGCACGGTGTAGCCGTCGACGACCGACTCGGCCACCCTCTCTTGGGCGGCCGGCGCGTCCGGTTCGGTGTCAGTACGGCCCGGGAGGCTGTCCAGCCACAGGTCGGTGGTGAAGATCGAGTCGACCGCGGTGGGGGACACGCCCGCGTTGGACATGGCCAGCTCGTCCGCTATGACCGAACTTGCGAGCCGTTCCGTCGATGCCGTCGCCGCCGCCGTGAAGGCTCCCGCTGCTACAGCCGCCACGACGGCTCGCCCTCGGAGCGCCGACGACGGAGGATGAAGTCGATGGGAAGTGTGGGACTGGCGGGCAAGCTCGTCGGTCCGGGTGAGGATCGCGGCGACATCGCCAGCCGAGCTGAGCTGGCGGATTCGGTGCGACACTTCAGTGCCGAGCGAGGAGCCCTCGATCAGCTGCAGGAACGGGATCACCGACTCCACGGTCACGGTCATCTCGCGCGCCGTTGGGGCGCGGCCTCCGGAGACGATCTCGTCGCGCAGCGCTCGCAGCGCCGTGGCCTCTGGTGCGTCGCGCCAGCTGCAGTTGCCCTGTTCGGCGAGAGCTTCGACCACCTCGTGAAGGCGTAGCACGGTGGCTTGGAGACGGGCATGCTCGGCGTGGTCGTGGTCAGGCGCGTTACTCATGTTCCACCTCGTTTCTGCTCACGTCGTTTGGCTTCGGTGCGTATCCGGTAGAGGTAGCCTTCGACGGCTCGGGCAGACAGATCACAGGCTTGGCCAGCCTCCTCGAACGTCTCGTCGAACAGCGCGATCCGCGCGGCCGTGTCGCGGATGGCGGGCTTCATGCCGTCGAGGAGTTCCTTGACCTGCGCCAGGCCTTCTACGTAGTCGGCTGGGTCGTCGAGCGCGCGGTAGCGGTCGTCATCGTCTGCCAGCGCGAGCGCGCGGGTGTCGGGATGGTCGTGTTCGGTGACCCAGTCCTTGAAGGCGTCGGTGAAGCTGCGTACGCATGCGCCGACGAAGAACGTCTTCAACGACGCGCCGCGCTCCGGTGACCATCGTCCGCCGCGCAGGGCGTCGCGCTCGAACAGGTGCAGGCCACGGGCGACGGCCTCGCACGCCAGCTCGAGCCTGTCGTCGGCATTGTGGGCCAGGTGCTCGCGGACCTTGTCGGTCGCGTCCACAGGGCGTTGCGCGTCCCGGCACATCTGGTAGATCACCTTCCGTCTGATGAACGAACGCAGGACCGGGAGGGCGTATGCGGCCAGTTCGGCGCGGAAGAGCTCGTACTCGGGTCCGGTGAAGTCCTGCTCGGCGAGGCGCTTGTGCACCTGGGCGTCGCCGCCGAGGCGGGTAAGACGGGTTATCGCACGGTCGGCCTCCCGAGTCTCCGCGTTCGTCTCGGCGGCGGTCTCGCCGTAGTCCTCGAACTGCTCCAGAACCCCGTCCACGTCCGCGAACAGGTCGTCGGGATCCAGCTCGGGTTGTAGGTGTGCGCTCGGGCGCCGCGGCGGCTGACCGCCTGGGAACCGGTGCACCGACACCTGCGTCTCCTTGCTGTACGGACGACCCCCGGTCGGGATCGCCGACGCGGTTCCTGCGGTCCTCGTTCCTCCGAGTGCACGGAAACCATGTATGTGAACCTTCTAGGTCCCCTGCCCCCGGTCACCCCACGACTTTCTTCGCAGAAACTTTTCGTGGGCTGGCCAGCAAATTCGCCCCTACATCCCTGTCATGACCGACAACGAGGACCGGGTTCGGCGGCTCGACGTCGCACGCGCTCAGTCTCCCACGCCGGCGCGGCCGGGCGGCGGCAAAGTCCCCGACACCCGCGGGCGCGCGCGGACCCGGCGAAGCCGTGGAGCAATGTCATCGACAGTTGGTTTCGTGACGCGAAAATCCGCCGGGACGCGCTGATCGCGTTGGCGTTGATGCTGGTCACCGTCGTGATCATCGTCTGCGCGGTCGCGGGGGTACTGGGTCCCCTCGCCCGGGCAGCGCCCGACAGCTACGGCTTGCGCATCGCCGCCACGGGGCTGCTCGGCGGTGGCGGGCTCGCCTACGGCGGCAAGGGACTGAACCGGTGGCGTAGACGAGCCCGCCGCGCCGCATCGCCGACAGCCGCGTCCCAGGACGAACGTTCCCCCGATTAGTGTCAAGCAACGTGCTTCTGACCTCGAAGAAACCGGCTGTCGGGGTGCAACCGTCGAAAGATCTCGAACGAAGGGTGACCGGTTTCCGGTCGCTCGACGATTGCGCAGGTAAGAACGTCGAGCCGCGAACGGAGCAGGAAATGTCCGAGCAGACCAACGTCGCAGGTGACCCGGTGGTGATCCGCAGGCCGGGGGTGGTCCGGCTGGCCGAGACCGTGTTCCGCGTGCATAGCTCCAGCAGGCGGGTCCGGGGGCTGGAGCAGGCTCGGCCAGCACGGGGTAGAGGAACTACCGGCACGCGGACGTTCGTCAGCAGATGGTGATGGTGTTCGAACCGGCGACGTAGGTCTCCGCGTAGTGACTGCCGTTCGGGTAGTACAGGTGCACCTGGAAGTGGATGCACGACGATCCCGGTGCGTAGACCTGCATGCTGATGCTGGCTCCTGTGCCGTAGTCGTTTTCGGTTGGCAGCCAACCCGCCGTGTCGGACCCCAAGTCCTTCGCGGTGCGCCCGCCCGCCGGGTTGCTTCGGACGCTGATCCAGTTCGTCAGGCAGCGAGGAGAGTAGTAGACATCGACGTTGGTGACCACCTGGCCGAGTTCGGTCTCGATTCCCCGCGTAGCGATCCACTGCGCGCCGTTGGCGCAGACGTTGGGGCCGCTTCTCGGGTCGGTGCCATTGTCGCCCGGTCCGGCCTGGGCCGTGCCTTCCGTTGCCGCAATGATCGCCGCAGCGGCCCCGAGGCACGACGCCCCACGTCTGATGATGCTTCTCACTTGATTCTCCGTTCGTTCTTCGACGTCTCATCGAGAAGTTCAAGGTAAACATGGGCCGACGAAACAGGAGTGTTGTTGCCGCAATTTATCGCCGTGAAACATACCTAGACGGACGCTGGTGGTGTGGTATCCGGCTGTCTAGAGTCGGCTGCCGTGGGGCAAGGGGCAGCCAGTCGGCGGGGCCGGCCGAATACCGTGGCTGGGAACTTCCGCGTGGGCCAGAGTGCGGATCTGCCGTCCGCGCATGCCGTGAGCTGGTTGCTGCGGATGAACAGGCTGCATGGCCCGGACGACGAGTTGACTACGGTGCGCAACTTCGCGGTTGCCTTGTCTGCGCACCGGGGTGGGACCCCGGTCACGCCAAGCCGGATCTCCCGTTGGGAAACCGCGCAAGCCGCAGTGGGAACCGCTGACATCGTCGGCTACGAGCAGGTGTTGGGAATCTCCGCGGGACATCTGGTGACAGTCGCGGACCTTGTTCGTCGACCTGCGTCATCGCCGCCGGCCGCTCCGATGTGTCAGGTGCAGGAGCTGCTGGAGCGGGCCATCGGTGGTGGTTACCTGCATTGCACCGAGTGGATGAAGATCAGCGCGGCGCTGACCACCCCGACGCACGCGTTGATGCGGCGGGCAGAATGGCAGGTGCTGGTCAACCGCTTGTTGGTGGAGACATCGGTGGCGCGTGGCTGGCGTTATGTTCCCCGGTTCACGGCTTTGGAACACCTTGGCGCCCACCCGGAGGCTGCCCGGCCGATAGTCGAGTCGGTCGATGCCTTGCTGCGGGATCACTACACGCAGGTGCTCATCGATCCGGTGGCGCTTCTGTCACGGATTCCGTTCACGCAGGCGTCAACGGTGCTCTACCGGCACCTGACCGATCCCTGTGGCGAACGGGTGTTGCACGCGACGCTGATCGGCTGGGGTCTGCGCAGCGCGAGCTGCCGGCTGAGTACGGATGTGCGGCAGCGCCTTGCGGATGTGGCCGGTGCCGTGCTGACCGATCGCACGGTGTCGGCCGCGACCCGGAGCGCGGCGGCCGATCTGATCGCGGCGCTGCGGCCGCTCGGGGGACTCACACTGGCAGCGCCGGTCCGGCGGCAACTCGACGTGGAGTTTCGGGCTATGGTCGCTACGCGATCCCGGGTGCCGGAAGACACCGCTGGCCTGGTGGTGGGGAATCTGGTGAATGCGGTCTCGAGTGGGCTTCGGGTCGTTCACGACGAGGACCCTGTGCTTCCGCATGTGCTGGCCGCCGCCCTGTTCAGCAGTAGCGTGGAACGCAAGGTGAATGCCGGCCTGTTGCTCGCCGCGACTCCCCTGAAGGCGCTGGTCGCCGACGCGCTGGCTCGTACGCTCGGCGAGCGCACCGCGATGGGAACCGCGGTCGCCGAGGGGATGGTTGATCTGCTCGGCGTGACCGGCGACCATCGACACCGCGGTGCGCTGGAGACTGTGCTGGCTGATCCGCAAACCCCCGACGGGGTCGCTGCGCGGGCGGCCATGTCCCTGGGGCACCTGCCGGGTCGCACTCCGTCAGCGCTGTGGCTGTCTGCGCTTGATAGGTGCACGGCGTCGGCGGTGCAGCGTGCCGTGCTTTACGGCGCGGGTATGACCGCGGACGTTGATCTGCTCGACATCGTGGCGGCCGCCCCGGAGCGGGACAGCTCGGTGCGTGAGGGAGCGCGCTGGTGGCGCCGCGAGGAACTGAGGGATCAGGTGTCGATGCAGCTCGGGGAAATCAGCAGGCCTTGACGCTCGGAGCGAGCTGGTCGGCATCCACGATCCGCCCGTCCATCACTCAAATTGTCCTGGAACTGTCCAGTTTCTGACTAGTCGCAGATCTGCTTGAGTGGCTCCGGAATCGAGATGATCGAGCCAGGGATGCGCAACTCGACGTGGCGGTGGCTTTCCGCATCGTGTCGTAGGCCGGCCAACCGCTGGTAAATCGACACGTCATCGGATAGGGAAGCGGCGATCTCCGGGTTGCGGGCACACGAGCCGCGGTGGCGGTGCATCATGGCTCGCGATGCGTTGGTTCGGCGGAAGCGAGTTGAGACGAGTGCGACGATCCTTTTCCAGGCGAAGCGTCGGCATCGTCAGCGGTGTGGTGTTCTGCGTGGCGCTCGTCGCCGGCCTGGTGCTGTTGCTGGTCGAGGGCGGCCTGGATCAGGGTGACAAGATCGCCAGCATCGTCAGCATGGTGATCGCCGGGATCAGCCTCCCGATTACGGTCTACACCGTTTACGTGTCGGCCAGGCAGGAACGGCAGGCAACCGTCTCGGAGCCGGGCCGAGCGGCTCGATGCGTTCGCGGACATCCTGGCCGACGCGGTGCGGACGCAGTGGGAGTCTGAGGAACAGATCAGGCGAGTGCACGACCCATTCCCGTTGCCGTTCCGATGGAGCACTGCCGATGGCGAGCTCACCGATCACTGGCAGAACATCAACGGCAGCCCGGACGACGACACCGTCCTGGACCTGGACGGCCAGGGCGAGAACGTCGTCGACGTCTTCCGCCGAATCCCGTCCGGAAGGCTCGTCGTGCTGGGCGAAGCGGGGGTGGGCAAGACGATCTTGACTTTCCGGCTCGCGCTGACCTTGCTGGACGAGCGCGAGCGCGGGACTACGCAGCCCGTGCCGGTGATCTTCTCCCTTGGGTCGTGGGATCCGGCACACGCGTCCCTGCGTGACTGGCTCACCGAACAGCTCATTGCACTACCCCGTGCTCGGCCGGCAGGACGGAGCGGGCGAGAGTGTCGCGGCCCGGCTGCTCGCCGCCCGGCGGATCCTGCCTGTGCTCGACGGCCTCGACGAGGTCACCGAGAGCCTTCGCGGGGAAGCGGTCACCAGGATCAACGCAGGCGTGCGGCCAGGCGATAAGTACCTGCTGACCAGCAGGCCCCGTGAATTCCGCGATGCCGTCGAGGCATCGGACGTGCTGACAGCGGCGGCGACAGTGCGGCTCGAGGCACTGACGATCGACGATCTCGATCGCTACTTGCCGCTGACGACCCGGAAGGGGCGCGGCGCCGGGACGAAGTGGCACCCGGTCCTGGAGCACACCCGGCGCTCCGCTGTCGACAGCGCGCTGTTCGAAGTGCTTTCGACGCCGCTGATGGTCGCACTGGCCGGACGGTGTTCAGCGACACCGACGCAGATCCGGCGGCATTGCTTGCTGTGGACAGTCCGGATTCTCGGACCACACGCGAGGTGCTCGAAGATCTGCTGCTCGCCGGATTCGTCCCTGCTGTGTACTCCGATCAGGTCAGGGGCGCCCGTGCGGACCGGGTGACGCGGTGGCTGCAGTTCCTGGCCCGGCAGATCTGCCGCCGGGAGACGTACGACATCGCCTGGTGGCAGATCGTGCTGGCCGTCCCCAAGGCAGTGGTGGGCGCCGTGGCAGGATCGGTGATCACGGCAGCTGCGTGGCTCGCCGCGGGCTACCCCGGCTGGGCCGGGCGTTGGCCCGACCCCGTCCCCCAGCACGCGTGGGTGATCGCGACCCTGGTGGCCGGCCTGATAGCCGGCATCGCCGGAGGAACCATCGTGGGCCAGGCCCGTGGTATCCGGCCCGCCCCGGCGCGCATCAGGTTGCAGATATTGGGCCGGCTTGGGCAGATCGCCGGGCAGCCCGCTGTCAGCCTGCGGGGCTGGCGCACCGTAGCGTGGCTGCTCGTGTGGACCGGCGGCGGTGTGTGTTCGGCGTCGCGGCGTCGGTGTTCGGTCACAGCGGCAACGTCGTTCCCGTCGGGCTCGCCGCGGGTCTGTTCTCCGGTCTCGGCACGTGGTTTGTCGTGTCCTTCGTCCGCGCTCTCGGGACTCCCGTCGATCCCACCGAGACAACCAGCCCGGCCGAGCTGCTGCGCACTGACCGACGTGCCGCGCTGCGCCAGGGACTCGCCGTCGGCCTGGGCGGGGCTACGGTGTTCTGGATGATGCTGGGCTTCGCCTTCGAGTCCGCGTTCGGCGTTCCGTTCTCCGTCGTGTTCGCCGGCGGGCGCTGGATTCCCGGCTTCCTGATCATGGTCGCGGCGGGACTGCTGATCTGGATGCTGTTCGTCACGGTCTGGGGTTCTTGGCTGGTGGCGCGGCTGTGGCTGTCCCTGACCGGACGCCTGCCGTGGCGCGTGATGCCGTTCCTGACCGATGCCCACCAGCGGGGTGTGCTCAGGGCAGCGGGCGGGGTCTACCAGTTTCGCCACGCCCGGCTGCGCAACTATCTCGCGGTGCGTAGGAACCGCTCGACCCGATCGGTGTCCGAAAGGCGAACCGCGTGACCGACCCCACCGTGTGGAGTACTAGTCACACGGGGGCGGCGCGGGCGTCCAGAGACGGGCAGTGCCGTCGTCGCTTGCCGTTGCCAGCATCGTGCCCGTCTGACTTACCGCTACTTGGGTCAGGGCATCTTCGTGGCCCGACAGCGGCGGGCCCACCGGTGCGCCAGTCGCCCAGTTCCACAGAAGGGGCAGTGTGGTCGCGGCTGGCGGTGATCAGGGTGCCCGGCTCAGGGAACGCGATACTTCAGACGGGACTGTCGTGTGCCGTCCATGGTTCTCGCACGGGCCTTCTCGTTGCTGTGGACCACACGTGGACGGTGCCGTCGTCGGCTCCGGCGGCCAGTGTGCGCCCGTCGGGGCTGAACGCCACGCACGCCATCGAAGAGGAGTGCTCGGCGAGGTGCACGTCGGCGGGTTCTCGGTCGCCTACGTGCCATAGTCGCAGGTCGCCGTCGGCGCCCGAGGATGCGATCCAGCCGCGGGGGCTGACCGCCAGGTCGTTGATCGGGCCGGTGTGGCCGGTCATGACCGAATGGAGGGAGAGCCCGTTGGTGAGGTCCCACACCCGCACGAGGGTGTCCCCGCCGCCGGTGACGAGTGCGCGGCCGTGGAGAGTGAATGCGACCGCGACCACGTAGCCGTCGTGCTCGAGGGACAGCACCGGCAGAGCGGTGGCGGTTTCCGGGGCCCACAACCGGACAGTGGTGTCCACGCTGGCGGAGGCAAGGGTGCGGCCGGTCGGGCTGAAGGCGACACCCCAGACCGGACCGCGATGACCGCTCATCGGCTCACCGTGCGGCGTTCCGTCGTATGTGTTCCACAGCCGGACGGACATGTCCGCGCTCACCGTCGCCAGCCGCCGGCCGTTGGGACTGAACGCCACCCCGGTCACTTCGCAGTCGTGCCCGATCAGGATGTTCGTGCAGGACCAAGCAGCGGTGTCCCGCCTCGGCAAAGGTGTGACCGGTTCGGTCGTCAAGGGTGCCTGGCCGGTTCTTTCTGCCCGCCGTGCCGCGAGCCATAACGTGTGGAACCGTTCAGTGTCACCGCCGAGTGTCTCGACGATGAGCTAGAGATATCCCCATTCGGGACACGCGGGCCCGTGAACGCGTTGTGCACGGTGGCGTGGCTGACGACACCGATGCCGATATCGGCGGCGATCTGCCGCAGGCCCGGCTCCCCGGCCCGGAAGTGAAGCTCGTGCAGGCGGTCGAACAAGACAGTGATCGGACCTGGCGGGGTCCCCGCTCGTTTCAGTATTCCCACGGCTTCAGCGTACGAACCGGTCGACTCCAGTCAACGTTCGTCCACGAGCGTCAACCCGGCTGCGGCGCCACGGAGGATCGTACGAACAACTGGAGGAGGCGGCGATGGGGATGGTCGAGTGGATGACGGCAGTACTGCTGGTCCGGCCCGTGGCGGTCGAGATTGGCAGACTGGTCGTGCTGAGCCGATCGGCGTGGTCGAAGATCAGGCTCGGCCGTGACGACCGCGCCGCCAGAGAAAGTCACCAATGACTACAAACGCCGCGGGATCATGACCTTGTTCGCGGCATCGAGGTCGTACCGTTGCACGCGCACTGCGGGTGCTGCGCGAGCGCGGGATCATCGAGACCGGCCGCCGCCGCTTCCTCATCCGCAAGCCGCGCGTCTTGCGTGCCTTCGCTCGTTCTGAGTCAGACACGGAAGCAGCATTACGACCTCCCGGACCTGTGTAGTCGGCGGCGGCCCCGGCCCGACGGCGACGTTTAGGTGTGGAGACTGCCGTGATCGAAACTGCCGAATGTACGGGTGACCGAGGTCAGGCGCTCAGTGCCCGGCCAGCACGTCCAGTTCGGCGATGATCGCCGAGTACGCGTCCGGGTCGCGTTCGAGGAGCTCCTCAACGACGTAGGCCCAATCGTGCTCCACAAGCTGGCGCGCCAACGCCGCGTCCGGGGACAAGCCGGCGGTGCTGGTCATTGGGAACCTGCCCGGGACCGCGGATGTCGCCGTCTTGCGGTCGTAGTCGACGGCCGACTTCCGCAGGCGGGACGCTTCCTCACCGACCTCGGTCAAGCTGCGGATCCTCGCAGCACAGAGCTTCAGCACGTTGTCCACCCTGCTCATTGATCGGGACTCATCCGCCAGGTTTTCGCGGATGGCCTGAGCGAGCGGAAGTAGATGGTGAAGCGTCGCCGCGGTTCGGTCGCGATCGCCCCAGCCAGCCGCCACTTCGACCATGCCAAGCAGTCCGCTCATCGTGTCGAGAGGCTCGTCCAGCACGTCGACAAGGTCTCCGACCTCGTCGAACAGATCGCCGTCACGCGTATCCCGTGCCACCAGGAGCAACGCGCTCGCCCGGTCCAGCCGATCATCCGCGTTCGTGGCGATACTCTTCGCGAGTGCAGGCTGGCCAGCCGCGAGGGCGGCGCGAAGCACGTCCAGACGGGGTCGCCGTTGCAGCGCCGGGTCGGTTACGGAGGAGAGGGCTCGTTCGGCCCGGTCGAGCTGGTTGGCGGCCAGCGCACCTTCGGTGATGGCGGCCCATGCGGAGGATCGGGCCATTTGGTCGGTCAGCTGGGCTGCCAGTGCCTCCGCCCGGTCGAAGTCTTCGCGGTCGGCCATCGTCCTGATCCACAACACGGAGATCCGTTGGTCGTACTCGTTGACCAGGCGACGGGCGACGTCTTCGGTCAGCTGGAGTAGTTCGGCGCCGACTTCCCGTTCGCCGGCGCGGAAAGCAGCGGCTGCTACGAGAAGGACCAGGTCCGCGTTCGTGCCCAGTTTGGCGTACTCGCGGGTGATCGCCGCCGCCCGGTCGACGTCGCCGGTGTCCGCGACCGCCGCGGCCACGGTGATCAGAGCCTCCAGCCGCTGTGCCGGGTCATGCACCAGGTGAGCGACCTCGAGCGCTTCGGTGCTCAGGCGTGCGGCGTATTCCCGATTCTTCGTGCGTGACGAAGACGCGATGGCCGCGAGCCCGGCACACAGCAAGCGCGGTTGCGCTGATTCCCGCGCGATGGCTTCGGCGCCGGGAACATCCCGCTTGGCGGTGATCCGGATGATCGACTCCAGCCACGCTTCACGCTTGTCCGTGTCATCCATCGTGTTCACGACCCGCAGCGCCCGCTCGTCGTCGCCCGCAAGCGCGGCATACCTGGCAAGAGAACCAGCGTGGAACGACGTTCGGTAGAAGCTGTCCGCATCGAGGACTGCTTCCGCTTCGTCCAGCAGGGACTTCGCCCGATCGGCTTGGCCCAGTTTCCCGGCGGCGACCGCCATGGCGCCCAGCCCGTCCGTGTGCCAGCGGGGTTCCTCGGCCCAGAGCACCTGCTCGGCCTCGGTCAAGAGAGCATCTGCCTGATCCCGCGCGCCCGCGTCAGCGGCGTGCCCAGCCAGCTCCGCAAGAGCCTCGGCCCGGGCAACCGAATCGCCGATGAGAGCGATGACACGACGTGCCCGCTGGTGATCTCCGGCTTGTTCACTGGCTTTGGCCAGTTCGACCACCGGACCGGCGCCGAAGAACTGATTGAACTCTGCGGCGTGTGCTTCTGCCTGGTCGAGCATCTTCTCCGCATGCCGGGTTTCACCCGCCGCGTGGCAGACGGTGGCGGTGGAGATCAATGCTCTGATGCGGTCAGCAGGGTTGCTGATGGCCTCGATCATGGCTTCCGCCCGGTCCAGCTGCCCGAGGAACGCCCAGCCCGAGGGCGCCGACGTCGGCAGCCTGCGGTTACCGCGCAGCAGATGCACTCGATGGACCGCGAGGCGTACGAGCGCCATCAGGTCGGGCTGCTCCGAAGCCAGAAGCGAATTCTGGGTGGCAGAGATTTCGCCTAGCGCGGCGCCGTCTCCGCCGGTGCGAACGAATGCGAGGCGGTGGCGGTGTGGGTCGGTCGCGCAGGCGTGCATGCGGGGTAAGTCGTGGTCTGCCTGCAGCATCGCGAAGTAACCGCGGAGGAGGTACTCGGGGGTTTCCGGCGGCCATCGCCTCGCGGCGTAGTCGTCGGCCCAGTCGTGCAGACGCTGTCGGTAGTGGGCCACCTTCGGACCCAGCATCGACCGCGCGCCGACCAGGAGCTGTTCGTGCGCCAGCACATGGACGTCGTGAGCGAGCTGAGGGCGCTCTGGTGGCCGACGGGCGAAGCTCCGGCCGCTCGCGGTGCGCAGGCTGTCCTCGATGTGCCGATCCGAGAAGCCGGTCAATTCGGCCAGGTCGGGCGTGGTGAGCCCGCCGGCGGCCGCTACGAGCAGCCCGAGCAGGGCCTGCTCGATCGAGGTGCCGTGGAGGAGGCGTTTTAGATCGCGTTCTTTCGCATCGCGCACGGCACGAGCCTCTTCGGACGGGGCGAGCCGGCGGACGATCGCCGGTTCGCGGAGCGGGTGGTCGTCAGGCACATCGTCGGGTAAGGGCGGGCTGTCACGGCCGGAGACGATCACGCGCATCCCCGCAGGCGGTCTCATCGGGAGCAGAGCCGCGATGCTGTGTGCATCGGGGCTGCCATCGAAGCCACGATCTTCGTCCAGACCGTCCACGACCAGCGCGAGCTGTTCACCGCGCCGGCTGTAGCCCTGCGCCACTTCGGCCAGCAGCCCGAGCATGCCGGTCTCCCTGGTCGACTCGGTGAACGGGGGGAGCGGGATTCCGCGGAGTGCGCCGAGCTGCTCGAGAAGGTTGTCCACGAATGCCCGACGATCGCTCTGATCGGGCTGGCTGCCGGTGATGAAGAACGCGACGATCTGGACACCAGCGGGTGGTTCGAGGACAAATGTGCTCAGCAACGCCGACTTGCCCGACCAGGGGTCCGCACGCCACCACGCGTAGGTTCCCGCGGTTGCGGGCGATGTGCAGAACCTGGCCAGCTCGGCGAGTTCGTCGTCGCGATCGACCAAGTGGCGGGGAGCGAACGACTCGACCCGCGACAGGTAGTAACTGCGCGCTGGTTCGCCGTTGCCGATGTGCACGCCACCGTGCACGGTGGCAGCCTGGATCACCGGACCGGTGAACCTGCCCGAAGCCGAGTTCTGCGCCACCGGGCCATCATCCCGGATCGCGTCGGTCTCCGGTACCTGTCACCTGCGCGGGACCGTGGTGGAACCCGGCGTGGAGATGCCCCATCTCGATCGCTGTGCCGAATTCGCTGTCGCTGATCACGTCTGTCGTCGCCGGTACTTGGGAAGGCGGAGCGCCTTCGGCGCGCGTCCAGAGGCGCTGCGCAAGCTGTGCCGCAGGAGATCACCGTTGGGGCGTGATACGTACAAGCGGAACGTGGCCGAGTACTCCTTCACTGCCGCCGGCTGTGTCACCACCAGCGACGGTGGGAGCGGCGCTCACTCGTCAAGACGAGGTCTTCGTATATCGACTCGGACAGCGCCACTGCGAGGAACATCTGTCCGGGGTCGGAACAAGTGACCTCGGTCCCGCCCGGTGCGCGCATCGTGCGCACGACGGGAGTGTGAAGCCACCCTCGGTGCCATCACTCACCGAATCATTGTGCGGCACAGCGGCCGACAGGCCGGCCGTCGCGCATCGGTTGAGCGGGTGAGGTCAGTGCACGGGTGGGAGCGAGAGACGCGGCCGACTCCGGGTCCGGTACAGCACGGACGGGGGCGTTCGGGGAGTTGGTGATGAAGCGCCGAAATGGAGCGCGAGTCGGTCACCGGTGTCTTGACCAAGCTGGCGGATCCGAACGCCGAGATCCCGTGAATGCGGGCAGACGTGGCCGTCGGCGACGAGGGTGTCCTCACCCTCGTCGCCGACGGAATGTCTGCGGTGATCTCTACCCAGTGATCGACTGTCACCCTGCTACTTCCGGGCGGCGGCGACCTTCTTGCGCGGCGCCCGCCTGCGCGGAGCCTTCGCGGGCTCTTCCGCCTCCATGATCTGTGCCTGTTCGTAAGCAGCGGTGACCTCGGAGGAGAGGCGTCCTCGTTCGGAGACCTCGTAGCCGTTGGCGTTGGCCCAGGACCGGATCTGCTGGTTGCGTTCCCGGTCGGACGCGGTCGGCGCCGTGGATTGGCCGGTGGCGACGCGGACCTTGCGGCCGCCGGTGCGGCGGCCGGCGCCGATGTAGCGGGCGAGTTCGTCCCGCAGGGCGGCGGCGTTGTCGTCGGAAAGATCGATCTCGTAGGTGACGCCGTCGAGAGCGAACGGGACGGTGTGGGCGGCGGGGGTGCCGTCGATGTCGTCGAGCATCTCGACGAGGACCTTCTGGGCCATTCCTGCTCCTTGGAGAACGCTGACACTTTTGATGCGGCACGGTTGTGGCTAAGCGCACAAATCCGATGTTCTACTGTGGAGTATAGACATACTCGTTGCTTCCGCGAAGTTCGTCCCCTCCGCCAGGTGGAATCTATTGAGTTCATGGGACGGGTTGCTCTGGGGATCTCGGATCCTGCGGGAGGAGAGGCTACGGTGAAGGCGGAAAGCGTGACCGAGACCGCCGAATATCTGCAAGTTGCACGCGCGGAGCCTGTGTCGGCCAGTCCTGCGCAGCTGGCGCTGGCCGCCTCGCCTGTGTCTGGGGAATCGGTGACGGGTTTCGGGTTGGTCTGTTCGGAGTAGTGGTGGAGTTTGAGCTGAGCTAATTGGCGAATCCTGCCGGTCGCTTGCGACATCGGTGCGTCGGACGGCGACGAAATCAACGCAGCGGGTGACGAATGCGGGCTTGGCGGATGAGCTGGTTTTCGCTGCTCCGGCCGGTGAGTCGACCTCGGTGCTCAGAGATTTGGGGCGACGGTTCCATGTGGTCGCACGGCAGGTGTCGGCGGTGGCCTGGCTGATCTGTGGCGTGGCGTCGGCTGGCAGCAGCTGTGGGCAGGGAGGGGTGGGGGAGAACCGCCTCGTACGTCACCGGCAAGGTGACCTCATCGGCGAGACCGAGCGCCGCGTCGATGTCGGAGTAGCGGTCCCCGCGCCCCTTCGCCAGCGACCTGCTCAGCTCGAGCTGGTCGCACCACGGTGTTTCCTCCGCCCAGGCGCACAACCGGTCGACGATGTCCCACGGTCCCCCCCCCGTCTGGCGATCATAGGTCGAACCGATCACGTGTTCACGACGCGGAACGCGTCAAGCACCCGTTCCTTGGCGATCTTCCTTCGCATCCAGCGCGGAAAGGCCTCGTCCCGCGATTGACCGGCTGACCCCGTACGTTCCCGCCGTCAGCCCGGCCCCCGCGCCCAGCACCGTCAACGTGGGCACGAAGTTGCCCGTGTCGATCGAGTGCCAGGCCAGAATGGCGATGACCACCATGTTGACGATGCTCAGGCCGAGGGTGATCAGCTGCGTGATCCAAATCCGCGTGGAGAGCACCCGCTGGTGACGGGCGTGGTCCAGTTCCAGCTGCCGCTGGTGGCAAGCCTGCTCCCGGGCGAGCGCCATGACCTCGTCGGCGATGTGCGGAGCCTTGGCGTGCCATTCGGTGGCCTTCTCCCACGGCGCCAGCGTCTCCCAGGCTGTCCCTCTCGGAGGTCCCGCAGCGGCGGTCATGAAACCCCCTGAGGAATGGGAACCGGCGAGTCCGCCGCTTGCGCCAGCGGCTCCGGCGGTGGTCCGAGCCGGTTGAGCACTGTGTTCAATGCCTCGGTCGCGGACTCGATTCCCACGGCCTCACCGCCGGAATCCCGGCGTTCGCGCACCCCGGTGCGCTTTGCCAGCAAGGAACGCAGCCAGCGACGTGCGGGCTTCGGCGCCGTGTCCGGTGGATCCGGGCTTGCGCCTTCGACGCCGGTCGCGCCGGACACCGGCGGATGAAAGTCCTCCAGCGAAGTGAGGAATGCCCGGGAAACCTCTGGCGGAGGCGAATTCCGCACCGCCTCGCGCGCCCGGAGAACCGCCGCCAGTTCAGCCGAACACGCCGCGCAGTGCGCAATATGGGCTTCCGCCCGTTGTGTTGCCGAAGGCGAGAGGTCACCGACGACGTAAGCTTGCGTGGTTTCCTCTAGCAAGTGGGACTCCGGAAGTCCCCAACCCCGGGCTAGTTTCGATCGGGACTTACTCCCGGCATCGCCTGGCAGCGTTACGATTTCGCCCAGCACTGCCAAGATGCCGGCCTCGACAAACGCGCGGTCGAGGTTGTTGAGCGCGGAAATCTGGTGCACCAAGTCTCCGGCAGGGTGGGACCGGTCGAGGACTCCCGACGGCACGACGGAGAAGATCGAAGAGAGCGCATCGTAGAAGGTTTCCGGATTCGACCGGAGTTGCTCATTGACCCACCGTTCCTGAGTTTCGTCCATGTCGGGCCCTCCTTGACAACCAGAGCCGAGTGTAGTCGAGGCGACTGTCGACGACCCAGGCTCTCAATTCCAGACTGCCCCGCCGCGGCAACCGTGGATACGGCTCGCGAACGTAAGGGCGCTGACCTGTTCACCGCACGATTCGTTGCCCGGTTCAACCAAGCTTGACCTTCCTAACCGCCACGAGACGGCCGACGACACGGCTTACTGCCGCTCAGCTCAGGGGCGCTGAGGCGTTTGAGCTCCATCGCCAGGAAGGCGACGTCGTCGAGGACGTCGACGTCGAGCGCTCCCAGCTACTGCACCCTCGACGGCAGCGACTACCCCAGCCATACCGGCCAGGAAGTGGGTCGGCCTCCGGAAAGGGAGCGAGGTACAGGTGCCTGACGGAGCCGTCGCTCCGCGTTCGCCGAGTTCGGCCTTCGTGCGGTGTCCCATCAGTGCCTCTGGCCGGAAGCGGCGGACTCTGTTGTAACTGTCATAGCGTCGGCAGCGACTCCGTAAATCAGTACTGGAGGAGCAGTCAATGAGACGTTGGGTGATCTGGAGTGGCGTACTCGTCGCCGTGGCGGCCGCCGCCGTCGGAGGGTACCTCTGGCTGCGGGGCGGCAACGGCGCGACGAACGGCACCAGTGCCGATGCCGCAACTTCATCCTCGGCGCCGCCAGCGCAGCCGGGTTCGTCGATGACCGAGGCCAGAGCGCAACGGATCGAACGACAACTGGTCAGCCCAGATTCGAACGACGTGGCGGACGTCTTGGCGTCGTCAGTGAAGGCCGCCTACGTGAAGGAACCTGGCGCCTTGCTCCCCGCCGGCGCGATGATGCACCTTGATGTGGCCCGCGCCGAACAAGCCGGTCAAGACGTGCTGAGAGTTCCGGCAACCGTGACGGGGTCGACACCGGGCGCGTGGATCGTTCTGGTGATTCGAGAGAACGGCGAGTGGTTCGTGCTCGGGACTGAGCAGCCGTGAGAGGCATGCCCCGGACGATCCTGCTCGTAGCAGCGGTCGTCTCGACGTTGGTGGTCGCGCCTGTGCCGAGTCAGGCCGAGGCGGCGGATTGCACGAGCGGCTCGCTGGCCGGCCGTGTGCCGGTTCTGCTGGTGCACGGCTTCAACTCCGCTCCGAGCACTTGGGGCTTCGGCGACCAGCATCCCGGTGTGCCGTCGGCGGTGAAGCAGTTATGTAGTGCCACGACTCACGTCGAAGGTTTCGACTACAGCGCGGTCCACACCGAGTGGGTGACTGACAATCGGATCGGGCCCGCGTTGGCTACCGCAATCGCGGACTTGGCGCAGCGGTCGCGGCAGGCAGGCGGCCCCGGCAAGGTCGTCATTGTCGCCCATTCGATGGGTGGCCTGGCGACCCGATGTGCGCTGGATCCCGGCTGCGGTCACCGGTCGGTCCGCGATGACGTGGCCGGTGTGGTCACATTCGGTACGCCCAACCATGGGACATTCCTCAAGAGCTACGGGCTCTCGCTGCCTGAAGGCGTGTTGCTGCGTGCGCTCTCGGGGCAGTGTGTCCGACGGTTCGAGGCGTCGCTGTGCGAGTTCGTGGATGCCATCGCCACCAGCCCGGCTGCCCACGCCTTCACCCCAGGCTCGGGGGAGGAGAAGCGGTTGCCTCCCTGGCCGCAGAACCTGCCTACCCGAGCGGTCGCGGGAAAGATCACCCTGACGACCAGCCTCTTCGGACATGTTTTCCAACTCGGTGACGTCGGTGATGCCGTCGTGGGCGTGGAGTCCGCACACGGCGATGCCGGCGCCCGCGCCCGAACCGTCGACTGCGGCACGGTGGGAGTCGCCGCCTTTTTCAAGCTCCAAGCCGTTGTTGACATCAGCTGCACGCACGTGCGGGAACCCCGTGATCCACGATTCTTGGCGGAGGCCAAGCAAGTAATCGAAGCCGCACCGAAGGGTGCCGTATCGCACCCAGGTGGCACACCGTCGCTGACTTCAGCAACGATAAATCCGTTTGTGGGCACCTGGTTTGCCCACGGCGGCGGTCTCGACATTTCTGCCGATATGACCGGTCGGCAAAAGATTAGTATCGGACCGTGTGTCGTGGACAACCTGCCGGATACGCCATACTGCAATCAGGTGGTGTCGTATCGATTCACGGCCATGAACGCACAGGGCGCGGTTACCGGCACAGTCATCAAGGTCGGTTACGAGACGTGGGAAGGCGGCAGGCCACCGGCCGGCTTCAAGCCCGATGGCGACTTGGGCTTTCGCGTGGGTCTGCCGGTCACGCTGCGAAAACCCAAAAAGGACATGGTCACCGTCACCGCCGGTCCCGCTGCCGGCTTGCCGTTCTGCCAGCTGAACGGTGCCAGCGCGGCTGCCGGAGAGTGCGGAGCCTAGCTCGCCTCTGCCCGGGGCGTCCGGGACCACCGGGAAGCCGAGACCAAGACGGTGTGGGCCGAGGTGGCCTGTGATGATGTGGACACCGTGCCTGCGTCCCCTGACCGGTGAACGGTGACACGACCGAGCCGGCAGACGCCCCGGCCGTGCTGCGTGTGCTCCTGAGATGAGGGCAGAATCGTGGCGCCGAGCCGGAAGGAATGTAAGCTGATGTCCGTCCACGACAACCCCGACGAACCTGCGGCGACGACTCGCAGGTGGTGCGGCGGGTGGACGACGTGACCGGGGCGCGCGAGCAGCTGCCCGGCGTGCTGGACCAAGCACGAAGAGCTGCAGGTCGTGCTCCAGCTGCTCTGCCGCCAGGTCGTCCCGGCCATCCCGGGCGCCGACCTGGCCAGTATTCAGTTCTCGACGATGGCCGCCCGTACACCGTCGCGGCTATCTCGGACCAGGCCCGGGACGGCGACCAGGTGCAGTATGACGTCGACGGCGGACCGGCGGTCGAGGCGGCCAAGACCGGTAAGGTGGTGCGGGTCGCCGTGGCCGACGACGCCGCCGCCCGGAGTTCCCGGCCTCGGCGCGCGTCGCGCCGATCGGCAACTACCTGTCCACGCCGCTGTTCCTCGACGAGACGTTCTCCGGCTCACTGATCTGACGGTCGTCCGATCGAACCTGCGCTTCCAGGGCCGCCGCGTCGCCGACCTGGAAGTCAAACTCACCGATCCGGCCACGATGACATGAACCGCGACGATCCACTTCGCCCGAGCCTATGGTCCGGTCGCCGACCCCCTCGCGCGGCCGAGCCGCGTCGGGCGGAAGCTTGTTCGCCTCAATCGCGGGATCCAGCCTTAGCGTCTGTTATGTCGATTGGGATCTCCCTTGATCTATAGCTGCGATGCGTAGTAAGAGGAATTGTTGTTGAAGCTCGTCATTCCGGGCGTACATGTGGGGCGGATTGTCTCGATCGATCAGCTGGGGGAAATCGAGCACGTGGCCACTTCGGAGAGACACGATCAGGCAACCGATATTCTCAGGGCCACGTATGAATCCCCATCGCTGGTGACTCGGTTCATTTGGCGGTGACATTATGGGTGGACGCGAAAGATCGAATCGCTCGCCCGCGTCCAACCGAAGGCCGGTCTCCACGGATGTGATGGTGTATTCGCGAGAGCGTGAGACCTGGTCGACCCACCAAAGTTGTTGCTCACCGCCATTCGGCGACCACATGATCGGCTCGGCGCCTGGCGTATGGCGATGGTTAGTGTCGAGCGCCATGCCTTTGAATCGGTCGACAATCATAAACGGGCCGCGTGCTGCGGCTCGTCGTCGCCTCTTCGGCAATTGCATGTTTGATATGCCGACATCAAGGACCCCGAGGCGCAGTTTCAGATCAACCACAGGCTGGCGAGGTTCCGTCACCGATGTCCTCCTGCAGTCGACGTCGCTGTTTGTTGTGTAGTCGGCTGACGCAGATGCGCCGTTACGACGGACGATGGAAGGTGCACGTGTCTCGGCCGACCGTGGCGCACGTGAGGGGCGACTGAGAGCAGCTTAAGACTAGCGAACCTGCTGGTACTGCCAAGCCCGTCATCGCACCCTCGAAACTAATGACGCGCACTGGCCTTATCGCCCACTCCGCGGTCTCGCCCCAACGCCCGCGGCGGCGCGCTGGCGAGTGACCATCGGGCCAGTCGGGGCATCCCGAGTGCCGACTACCAGTGCGCCGACAGGCCGCTTTGCAGGTCACCTCAACAGGCGACCGTGATCAGCGCCACGCACCCGTGGCGGACTGTAGGCCTAGCATGAACGCTGGTCAGAGTGGCTGTACGGGGCGTCGCCGGTCGGTAAAGACCCCGACGATGCACGTCGCGATCAGGTGCTCCATCGCCTCGACCGTGAGCGTCGCGTCGGCCTCGGATCGGTGCGGCACCGCCCGGTCCGAACCAGTCCGCCCAGAGGACCCGCAACGTCTCGTAGGCGGGAGCTGTTCGAGGCGGCGTCGCCGGGCTGCTCGCCTAAGGGCGCTGCGGGCCGATGATCGAAAGGGTGTTGGTCTTGCTGCTCGTCACGTAGGCGTGGTGCGTGGTCGGGTCGACCGCGATGGAGCTCGGGTACTGTCCGACCGGCATCGTCGCGATGATCGAGTAGTTCGTCGTGTCGACTACCGAGACTGAAGTGTCCGAACTGCCCATGTACAGAACGTGACGATCGGGATCGACGGCGAGGCGGCCGGGCCGGCCGGGAACCGGAAATGTCGTGGTGACGGCGTTCGTGGACCCATTGATGACGGAAACGGTGTTGTCGTCGGAGTTGGACACAAAGACGGTGTGGGTGTCCGATGCGACGGCAATGCTGCTGGCGTTGTGCCCGACTTGAATGGTCGCCCGCACTGAGCGGCTGATTCCGTCGATCACAGTCACGCTGCCGACTTGGTTCACGCAATAGACCACGTGTGTGGTCGGATCGACGGCGATGTCCATCGGGCTTTCCCCAGCTGGGAGCACAGCCGAGACCGTGTTGCTCCGCTCGTCGATCACCGAGACCGTGTCGTCACTGTGGTTGGCGACGTAGAGCACACGGGCGCCGGGATCGGTGTCGGTGGCGTAGGGGGCGGAGCCCACGGGAATATCGGCTGTGACGGCTCCGCTTTCGCCGTTGACCACGGTGACGCCGCTACCGGCTCCTGCGGGATAGTGCGGCAGGTAGAGCGTGTGCGTCAGCGGGTCGACCGTGACGTCGAGGACGGTATCCGATCGGACCCGTGTCGAGAACGACGATATCCGCGCAGTGGTGCCTGTGTCGAACGTCGTTACATTGCGAGTGGAATCCATGGCGTCGTCGGCGACGAAAGCCCGCCGCAGGGTGGGATCGACTGCGACGCCGAACGGCTGGCTTCCCGTGGCGACTGTGGCGATCACCCCATACCGGACGGGGGCGACAGGGCCAGTACCTGTGCTCGGATCGCCGGTGGCTTCGGATGCGTCGTGGGCCGGGGACGGCGCACATGCCGTTGCGACGACGGCCAGCACGAAGATGACCAGACATCTGGTCCGAGCAGATGTGTTGTCTCGCGAGAACCTTCCGTTTCGCATGGCGTTGGTGTCGCTGGCGAGCCTGACGGCGCTACCGACGGCGACCCAATTGTTGCAGAACCTCGTGATTCGAGACTGAAGTGCCTGCCGGGAACACGCCCGCGGTGTGCTCCCGGCCCACAACGTCAGCCGGTCGCGAGGACCTTCAGGCTGGAGATTCCGCGCTGAACGTGGGCCTCTCGGCTGGACACGGACGCCTGGCCAGCCGCCGTTTGCACAGAACTCGCGATTTTCATCTAGAACTCCATGAGCCTCGAATTGAACAGCGGAGACCGCACTCCGCAGGACCCGGGCCCGGGGACAACAACAGCACCCTCGTTACCGTCTGCAACGCGGTCGTCGCGGGGCTGGCCAGCCTCTACATCACGACCCAGTCGGTTGCGGTGGTCGCCCTCGCCGCCGGCTTGCTTGTCGTTGTGGCGCTCGTCGGTGCCTACACCCGGCGACGCTGAGTTCGGACTGTGATGGGAGATTCCGTAACGGGGGGGGATCGCGGCGTGCACTCCCAGCATCCGCGGCCGTGCGTCGCGGACCCGCACCGCTCCCGGCGGGCGCCGTTGGTGCTGCGTGGCCGCCCGTTCCAGCGCCTGCAGCCATGGCCGCTGTGCCTGCTCGTCGTGGATGCCACAGGCGGCTAGAAACGTTATTACCGTCTCGGCCTCCGGCACGGATTTGGCGTTGAGCAGGTCACTGGCGGTCGACCGCGGCAGAGCCGGGCGTCGCCTGCCTCGCGCCGGCAGCTTCGCGGCGGCATCAGCAAGTCCCTGCAGGGACAATGACCGGTCACGGCGCAGCTGTTCGAGGGCATCAGCCAGTTGGGAAGCGTGCTGATCTCCGTCGGATCCAAGCCCACCTCCCGTCTGCCCGCGTCGCTGTCCGGAGAAGGCTGCCTGACAGCACCGGACACCGTACTCAGCCAAGCGGTAGCACCGTATCCTCCCTGGGCTACCCGTCTCAGGGTGGCGCTCATCCGGCAGCTGTGTCCGGGTCCGTATGGAGCCCCTGCCGGACCCCGTCCCCGGATGGTCGGCTGTTCCGCGAGCGCGGGCAGGCCGGGCTCGTGAACCTGAGGACAGGACACGATCATGTGGACGTTGTTGATCACACTCATCGCGCTGGTGCTGCTCGTCGCGATCGGCGCTGCCGTGGCGGTGGCGCTCGCGACCACCAACCATCAGCGCGCTCAGCGGGCGCTGACCCTCCTCGAAATCCTGCTTGGTGCCCTTTTCAACAGCAGCGGCATGCTCGCTGCAGTGATCCACCTGCACCAGGCCGGACTGCTGTGACGTCGCGACGAGGGACACTGTGCCGAGATCGGCGGGCACATTGCTTTACTGTAATTGCATTTGTCTCCGTGCAACTTGGTCAGGCTATTGGTGTTGATGCGGAGGTCGAGAAGGTGCGTCACGACCGGACTTTCGGAGCGGTACTCGCGGGATTGTCGAGTGTCCAGCTCGACATCGTAGGCGCAAACCCACCGCGACCTTCGTTGGCGATGTTCTCCCTGGTTAGCTTGCCGGGAGACGTCCTCGAGCCGGGGACTGCAACGGATCGTCTCTGGGGCTTTCTGCACTGCTGAGGGGAGGGCTGCCCGAGAGGAATGCCCGCCGCCTCGCGTCCCGTGATCAAGCCGGGCCGCTGCCGTTGAGCCGGCCCTCGCGGGGAGGGCACGTGCAAGAGCCGTGACTCTGCGCTACCATAGCCGCATGATCTCCCCAAACACGGGAGATATCCCACGGGTGGGGGTTCAAGTCCCCCTTTGAACACGCAAAGGTGGGAAATCTCCCGCGCAGTCGCGGGTTACCCAAGCTGCAGGTCGGTGGCGAACTCAACATGTTGCACTCGGGGGCGTGGTCAGCTGGCCGTGGCGGAAGTCGAAGTGCTGGGTTGGGCACCGGTGCACGTCGGCCAAGGTCATGTAGTTCTGGAAGAACGGGGCCCACCGGGTTGGGTAGTGCATGCCGCGGGCGAGTTCGATTTCGCTCTCGCCGTCCTGGGTTCCGCGCCGCGGTGGGAGCTGCGTCAGGTCGCGGGGGAGCGCATCACGGTGAGGGTCGCGGGGCCGAGCCGCAGGATTCCGTCGTCGAGCGGGGTGCAGCGTACGCCGCCGTGGCCGCGGAGCCCGCGGAACGCGCCGGGTGCCAGCACCACGTCCATCCAGGCGCAGGGGTGGGCGGGGCGGTGGGCCTGGAACCGGACTTCGCCTGCCCCGGAGTCGAGGCCGAAGACTGCGCCGGTCCCGCCTCGCGGGGCGGCCAGCTCGTCGACGGGAAAGCCGCGCACGACGATGTTGCGTCGCGGCAGGTGCGGGTCCGGCACCGCGGCGAGGCCGAGGTCCTGCGCGAGCACGTCGAGTGACTCGGCGGCGAAGAGGGTGACGGCGGCCCGGCGGTGGGCGGGCTGGTTGAAGTACCGGTCACCGACGAGCCCGAGCCCGGCGCGCACGGTCACCTCGTCGCGCTCGACGGGTTCGGGGTCGGGTCGCGGGCCGTCCGCGGGACGGCCTTCGAAAGCGTGCGCGGGGGAGACCTGGAGCGCGACGATCTCGACCGGGGTCGAGATCGCGCCGGGCGGTTCCGGCATGGGTCTCCTCGATCCGGGCCGGCGCGCGAACCGGAGTTCGCGCGCCGGTGTCCTCAGTGGCCGTCGGTGTCGTTGGTGAACAGGGTGCGGTAGTCGCCGTAGCCCGCATCGTCCAGGTCGTCGGCGTGGATGAAGCGCAACGACGCGGAGTTGATGCAGTAGCGCATTCCGCCCTGGTCGAGCGGGCCGTCGTCGAAGACATGGCCGAGGTGGCTGTCCCCGTGCAGGGAGCGGACCTCGGCCCGGATCATCCCGTGGCTGAAGTCCTCCCGCTCGACGACGTTCGACTTGGCGATCGGCTTGGTGAAGCTCGGCCACCCGGACCGGCTGTCGTACTTGTCGACCGAAGCGAACAGCGGCTCGCCGGACACGACGTCGACGTAGATGCCCGGCTCGTGGTTGTCCCAGTACGCGTTCGCGAACGGACGTTCCGTGCCGTCCTGCTGGGTCACGCGGTACTGCTCCGGATCAAGCCGCGAGACGGCTTCCGGATTCTTGTAGTACTTGGCCTGCTGAGGCACAGCTCTCCCTTCCCCGCCTTGCGGCGCGAAGCTGGCGCACCAGGTGAAACGCACCTGGACGTGCAGAGGTACAGACGTGCGGCGCACCCGCGCTATTCCACTGGGCGGCCGGCCGACGCGGGCGCGTTCTTCTTTCGTAAGGATTGGGTGGACGCGCCCGCCCGAGTTACTGTGCCGTCCCTGACACGGACGCCACTTGAAGGGAAACCACGGCCAGCACTGTGAAGGTGAAGGACAAAACGGCGCTCCGGCCTAGCAGGAGTGCGCCGGTCGGACCTGGTCGACAGGCGACGATCAGACGTCGACCCGGAAGTAGAGACCGTAGCGCGTCTCGAACTCGACGAGGCTCAGCTCGGGATGCAGGCGCAGCCGATCGTCTGCGTGCTCGCGACGCAGGCGATCGACGACGCCTTCGACGAGGTCACCGATCTTCCGGAGGTTGACGAGGGTGTTGTGGCCTCGGACAACGCTGTAGTCGTTGGGCCATGGCTCCTGCGGGAACGTGACCAACGGGGTGTGCTCGTCGTGGGCGAGTCTGAAGAGGTGCGTCCGCTCCGGACGTTTGGACGGGCTCGCCAGCGAGTAATCATGCGCCAGCGAGCATCGCAGCGCATAGAGCGCTTCGATCGACGCCGAATCAAGATCGGTGAAGCAGGCGAGTGCCTGATTGATGGCAGGACGGGACTGGACTATGGAAAAGTCGGCGAGCGTGAAGGTCTTGCCGATCTGGTCGAGCAGCACGAGGTAGGCCGTCGCTCCCAGCCACAACGTCGCGCTCTGCCTCACCAGGAGTCCCGTGGTGTCCCGTCCGGCCGCGTGCCGGGCGTCTCCGAGAAGAGCGTTGAAACTCGAGCGGTATTGCTGGCCGTCCACTGCGGGTACGTCGACCAGATGCCTGGCGATGGCTGCTCGGGTTTCGGCGGTCTGGGACTGCGTGGTGGCGCCTGTACTCATGAGGGATTCCTTTCCTGCTTCAGCTGAGCGGAGCCGAACAGGTCAGGATACGAGTACGCCGCAAGTCGGTTTCCGCAACGGCGTAACGCCGCCCGGTGCCCGGTCCGTTGGCTGCGGTCGGCTCACTCGGCTGAGCCTCACGGGGAACCGCTCGTCGGGACTTGGAAGCGGTGGTGGATCCCTCGTCCGGGTGGGTCGCCGCAGGGGCCGACGAGCTAGGATTTTCGTTCGAAACGCTCCAGGAACTGACCTGCGAGTTCCTGCCAGCCGATCAGGGGCACGTCACTGTCGATCATCTGCAGCGCGTAGTCGAGGTCGTCGGTGCTCTCCGGTGTCCAGTCGGGCTGTCGCGGACGAATGTGCCAGACAGTTTCTTCTTGGATCCAGTACAGGGCAAATACCTGCTTGTTCACATCAGCCCGTGTCATGACGTGCACGCCGTCCAGGCCCTTGGCCAAGTCAGTGTTGACTTGCGGGAACTGAGTTCGGTACGACCACGACCGCCACGCGCCGGCGAATGCCAGGTCGATCCTGACTTTGTCGTATGGCAGGGAGTCACGCCCCGAGGTGAGCAGGCCGAGTGCGGTCCCCTCCGATACAGCGTTGCGTTGACGCGCCGGTGTGAGTGGCATCGCTTCAATCTAGCCGACGCTGGTGCACAATCGACGGACCTGTCCGTGAGGAGTAGGAAAGTGAACCTGCGGCTCCACGATTACCCGTCGGCGGTCACCTGTAGTGGCTCCAAGTACCCAGAACGTGCTCAAGTGGCAGGGATCCGCTGGGTCGTGGAGCAACTGGACGCGGTCGGTGGTCAGATTCTGCTCTACGTCCCCAAAAAGAGTGACATCGAGAGAGCAGACCACCACATTGAGAAACTCTCGAAGGTGCCTGGCGTCGTAGTGGGTTCCTGGCAAAGTATGGGCGCGTGGTCCGGCGGCCCTGTGCTCGCAGCGTGGCCCAGCCGCAAGAAGCTGGCCGAGATCGCAGACGATCCACGCGTACGCGCGTTGTGCGTCATCCCCTGGGCGGACGGGGAGACCGATGCGTGGCAGATTGCCGCTGATCCGGAAAGGTTGTCCGGGGCCGAGCCCGTGCCGAACGCTGACGACGCTGCGCTGGATCCCGTGGTCAAGGTCGCCTTGGAGCACCTGTCAGCGATGGTTAACCATGCGAACCAATTGGCGGGCGCGCTCGACCATCGGGATGCGGTCGCGGTGCTCCGCATCCTGCACAAGGGAGGCTATCGGCTGCCGCGCGAAGCCGTGTACGCCTGGGCGCTGGCGAACGATTGGCCGGCGCGGGGCGCTGAACGGCTCCGTGAGCTGGCCGGCAAGATCGACGATGGGCGGACGGTGCAGATGAAGGGACCATCGCCGTTCCGGCCGGACGTCTTATCGAGTTGGCGGGCCGAAGCAGGCGAGGACAATTGACTTCCCGCAGCCGGCCGCCGATATGCCCGGCGGCGGGTTTGGAGGCGCCGGAGATGCGGCGACGTGGGGATGTCTGAGGTCGAGAGATGATCAATACCGGCAGCGTGGCAGACCTTGGGCGGCCGTCCGGTGCTGCTGCGTGCAGCGGGCGTACTGTCTCAGCCGCTGCCCAAGCAGACATACGGGCGGCGGAACGGATCCTGGGCTACCACCTGCGCCAAGGCTTGAGCCATCGGGCGGCCCCTGGCGATCTCGCGGTGGAGGCTTACCATGGTCTCCGAAGCCGGTTGATCACCGACCCGGTGCAGCGGGGCGACCACGCGCGCCGACCCGCGCAGCAGCAGAGCGCCGGCGAAGCCGAAAAATTCATCACCGAGGCGTGAGCGCGTTGCACCCACATCGCAAGCCACCAGAATGGCCTGCTGCGGACATCGGCGAAGCCGGGCGAGTTCGTAGGCGAACAGGGAGCCGTCGGCCAGTTCGAGGCGGGAGAACATGGTGTTGCCCGTCTCGTTGGTGCCATGGGCGGCCAGATGAGCCAGGCCGGCGCCCTCCATGTGTTCCAACACCTGGTCGACGGTTGCCTGCGGGCCGTTCAAGATCCGCGCGACCGGATGGAACCCGGACAACGCTGAGAGGTCTGCTCGGGATCCCTCGATTGCCGGGCCGCTCACCAAGGTAACCGACTGACTAGTCACGGGTGTTTCTTCGGCGAGTAGCCAAGCGGTTGCGGAAGGGGCGATGACGATCGGTCGTCCGGTGCAGGAGGGCAGGGTGCTCCAGGGCAGAGCGTTCAGAATTCCGGTCGGCACAATGACCAGCTCGCGGTCGCCGATCACATCCGTGATGGGCGTTCCGAGGATGTTGTCGAGCAGCGCCGCCCGCTGGGCCGCCGACCGCCGCACTACCTCGGTCAGGGGCTGGGGCAGGTTGTCCGGGGCGAGCGCGTCCACGTCGGCGGAAAGCTCCCGTATCAGCTGTTCGGCCTTGGACAAGGTGCCCAGCTGGACCAGCCTGGTCCGGGACCGCGTCACGACGACGGCCGAGAGCTTGTCCCTGCTGTGGCCCAGGATCACCAGGGCGCGCTCGCCCAGTCGGGCCTTGACCTCGTCGAGGGTCGCCACGGCTCGCGGGAGACCGAAGGGATCGACGGCTCTAGCGTGCGTGATCGCTTCTTGCTGAGCCCGAAAGTAGGCGGATCGCAGTTCAGGAGTCGCGCGATTTTCGCTCTCGGCGTTAGCGAGTTCCCGGGCCAGCGAGCGTAATCGGTGTGCCTCGACGGAGCCACTGGCCGCGTCGACAGTAGACAACGGCCGGTAGCGATAGGCCTGAGCCCTCGTCCGTTCCAGCCAGCCGAACACCGACCGCGGTCGCCCGTCGGCTAGCGCCAGGTCGACGGCCAACTGCCCCAGCTCGTACCCGTGCACGGCCACACCGGTCAACAGATCGAGGCCGCCTAGGCGATCACGGGCTCGGCCGAGCTCCGCCAGCCCCTGGCGAGCCTGAGCGAAAGCGCGCCGGTGATCCCCGCGAGCGACCGCGAGTTCGGCGTGACAGAGTCGCCACAGCATTTTGCGGTCGATCTGGGCCGTGGTACCGGGTGCACGGACGGTTCGAAGCAGGTCAGAGGCCTCAATCGGGGCGCGCTGACCGGCCAGCGCGAGCTGGACACCGAGCATCCGGGCCACCGACGCCTCGTCGGGCAGACCGGCTAATTCTAGGCGCTCGGCCAGGCCGACCGCGTCGTGGACTGATGCTCTCTTCACCCGGTCGCCGGAACGAACGAGCGCGGTCGCCGCGCGCAGCCGGGTCAACGCTGCGACCTCCGCCCACGCGTCGCTCTTGCGGCGGGCAAATCGGCGTTGTGCCGATTCAGCGAGGTGCCGCGCCTCTTCAGGCGACCCCAGCAGGAGCTTCGCGGCCGCGTTCGTGAGCTCGGCTTCCGCGAGGTCGTGCCCGGCTTTGCTCGCTCGGAGCTGCGGCAGCAGTTCGTCGAGCACGTTGTCGGCTTCTTCGGCGAGGCCCGCGGCGAGCAACCCCCGTGCCTGGTCGATCAGTAGCCGGGCGAGCCGGTCCGGCTCAGCCTCCCGATACCCGCGCTCGGCACGTTCGTAGCATTGCAGAGCTTGCGGGATATCGGCCTCCAGGAGCGCCAAGTCGCCGAGCATGTGCTGCGCGCGGGCCTCCACGGCCGACAGGCTGGCCTGTCGGGCGAGCCGGGCGCACTTTGCTAGATCTTGACGGGCAGCACGAAAGTCTCGCGTCGTCATTCGGGCCATGCCGCGATTGAGCAGCAAGCTGATCAGTGGGCCGCCAGTTCTCCCGACTCGTTCCCGGAGCCGGATCGCGGTGTCGTAGTGGGTAAGGGCTTCGGCGGGCCGGCCGAGGCGGTGGAGCAGCACAGCCAGCTCGGTCTCGAGGCTTGGCCTCAGATCTTGTTGGTCGGCCGGTGGAAGCTCGCTCAGAAGGGCCGCCGCGATCTCGAGGTGCGTGAGCCCCGCTGCTGGGCTGCGGCCGTGACCCGCGGCGTTGCCCAAAGCAACGCGCAAGCGCATGCGCTGGCCGGCTGTCGCTGGGGAGGCGGCTTCTTGCAGCTCGTCCAGCGTGCTGGCGAGCATTCGGTAGGTATGAGCTGGGTTGACGGTGACCAGGCGTTGCATCTGATCGATCCGATCGAGCTCAGTTCTCGGTAAGTCGACGGAATCGAACAGCCAGCTGAAGTCGTCGACCGGGAGAGTGGCACGGGGCCCATCGGGTGCGCGGCCGTCGGACCGTTCGAACTCCCGGTAGCGAAGCGATTCGGCTTCGGATTGGTATGCTTCCGAGACTGTGCGGGCGACCGAGGCATCGGTGTTCAGTGCGTCGAGGGCACGAATTCCTGAGTGAAAGCGTCCTAGGCGCGACTGGCCGGTCGACCAGCCGGCAACGAGGTCGGCGTCGAAGCCTTCGAGACCCAGCGTGCGCAGTGCCGTGTCCAGGAGCCACGGAGAGCGTTCGCCCACTTCCGCGGCAAGGTCCCGGAGCAACGTCCGTCGTTTGGTGATTTCCCGGATTGGCAGTTCTTCGGCGATGCCGATCGCTTCCGCGGCTAGCTCATCTGCCAGCCGTCCGCCCAGATCCAGGCCGTAGCGCCGCAACCGCAGGAGGGCGACGACAAGCTCCAGACGATGCAGCCGGTGCGGCTGAGTCTGCGGCAACCGTCGGATCTCCGTCAGCGTCTCCGTGACGAAGGACTTCGCTTCGGCTGCTCGTCCGACCTGTTCAAGTAGTCCTGCGGCGTCCAGAGTGAAGGTGACGAAATCGGCCACGGCGCCGTCGCGGGCTGCCCGGCGACGACCGGCGACCGCGACGTCCAGCGCTTCGACCGGTCGTGCGGTCAGCCTCAAAGCCTGGATCCAGAGTTGCCCCACGAGCGCGGACTCGTCTCGGTGGTCGTAGTCGTGGCCGTTGAGTTCGTGCAGGGCCTCGTCTCCGTTGCCTGCCTCGATGAGCTGGGAGGCCCGGCGGATCACGAGCTTGCGCCGAACTTCGGCGTCGGCCTGCAGCAGGTCCTCGTCGGAGACGCCCAGAGTGGCCGACTTCGATGCCAGGTAGGCCTTCGACGCGGGCGGAAGCTCCTGGACGGACTGGGTGAGGCGGCTCAGCACTGAATCGTCCCAGTGCTGGTCCAAGGTCACCCGGCTTTGGCCGAGCATAAGCCGGTGGTAGAGCTCTTCGGCGCGCGCCACCACACCGGTTCGGCCCCGGTAGAAACTAATCGCCGCTCGGTGGATCTGGTTGATGACATCCGCCTCGTCGGCGGCCAGCCGGCGCAGCATGGTCGATCGGACGTCGGCGCGGTGGATCACCGCCTGCTGCCCGGGCACCCGGGTGACAAGCATCGCCTCTCGGGCGAGCGCTTGGAACAGCGCTTCGGCGTGAGCGTCGTCCCGTACGGATAACCCGCACGGTCGCGCCAACACGTCACGGATCAGCTCGGGCGTGACCCTGCGCAGCGTGAGCCCCGGATGGGCGATCCGCCGGACGTCGGGGTCAGCGATATGGCCCAGAAGCCGCCGGTACAGCTCACCTTCGATCGTCCCGCGATGGAGGGCGATGTCCTGCAGCGCGCTGTCCCGCGGCGCGGAGCGCAGCACCGCGGCCGCGAGGTGCAGCGCCAGCGGGCTGCCACCGACCATGTCGACGACTCGCAGCGCCTCGTCTCGGCCGAACTCGCCCGGCAGCAGCTGGGAAAGGAGTTCGACCGCCTCGTTCGCCGGCAGTCCGATCAAATGGATCTGCCGGCCGCCGAGCCACGGAACCGGGGCCCGGCCCGCGATGATTAACTCCGGTCGTCGCAGCTGGATCTGCAACTCTGCGAGGAGGTCGCCGACGAGCTGCTGAATGGGTAGGTCACGTCGCTGGACCTCTTCGAAGGTGTCGAACACGACGATCGTCCGCCGATTCCCGGCGAGGTCGGCCAGCTCGGCCACCAAGCTCGGCAGCGTCGACCCCAAATCGCCGTCTGGGCCCGGACGGCCGGCTCCGCGTCCGCTGATCCTCATCAGCTCGTGACACCGCGTGGCGAGCGCCGCCGCGGCGTCGTGGCCTTCGGTCGGCTCGGCAAGCTGTGTGGTGAGCTGCCGGGCGATGGCGGCCACCAGGCTCACAGGCTCAGCCGGTTCCAGCACGCTGTTGTCGAAGTTGAGGTAGCCAATCAGCGTGCCGTCGCGGTCGGCCCCGGCGAGGAGGTACCGCGCGGCCAGCGCGGACTTGCCGATCCCGCCGGCGCCGTGCAGAAGCAGTGGACCGAGCCCGCCGCGGAACTGGTCCGCCATTTGCCAGAGCACGTCCTGACGTCCGACGAAGTGCTCTCCGGCCAACGCCCGCAGGGGCTCCAGGAGCTCACCCCGGCCAAGCTCCCGGACCAGCTCGTTCGTGTCTGGGGTCGGCACACCGGAGTCGCCCAGCCATCTCGCGAGCCAGGCCACCGCCCGGAGCCGGGACATCGGCAGGGTGTCGAGGTCGACGGGCGAGCCGCCGCCGACGTAGTGGTCGATCGCCCATTGGCGATCGTCTTCCGGCCGCTGGGCGATCGCCTTCCAGGCCGCGCGCACCCGGTCGGCGTTGGCCCTTCGAACAGCAGATCGGCGCACGGCATCGTGGAGTGCCCAGTGTCGGTGCCCGTCGCCGGTGCGCACGCGCGCCGACTCCGAAAATAGCTCTGCGCCGTCGGCGTGGGCCAGCTCGTCGCTGGTTCCTAGCCATGGCAGCTCGTAGTGCGACAACAGGGCCGCGCGTAGCCGGAGCTCCTCGATTTTCGCTGTCATGATCCGGTCCCGGGCCCGAAGTGGGCGTGGGCCGCGCGGCTGGCGGCCGCGCCCAGCAGCCGCAGATCGGTCAGGTCCGCTTCGGCGACGACCCGGTCGACGAGCTCAGCCAGGTGCTGTTCGGGCAGCTCCCGGCCGATGTGCTGGGCGATGCCTCTGAAAAAGCCGTGGACGTGAGCCCACGTGAGGTCCGCGAGCTCCTCGTGTCGGAGTACCTCGAGCACAGCAGGGGAGAAGTCGCCTGGATGGCCGGTCACGATCAGCCGCGTCTTCGGCAGCTGCCCAGCCTCGACCTCCTTGGCAAGCTGCGCTACAGCAATACGGACGGCGGGCTGCACCGTCGGACGGTCCAAGCCATCGACGAAGATCCAGCGCAAGCGACGGGGGAGCTGGGCGTACCGGCCGACGAAAATGTTGACGAGCTCGCGCGCCTGTCGGGACTCTTCAGTGTGCGGATCCACCTCAAAGTTCGCGGCCAAGCCGAGCCTGGTGGCCAGGATCGTCATGAAGCCTGCCAGCTCCACCCGGTCGTAGAACTCGTCTTCCATGTCGATAATTAAGAAATCGCAGACGAGAGCGGGATCGTTGGCGATGTGGCCGATGAGGTGCCGGCTGTAGGACTTCCCGCTGCCTGGCTCACCGGTGATCGACAGCACGGGATAGTCGTACTCAGCCAGATCTCGGAGATGGGCGCGAAGCTCGCGCCGGTCGAGCAGGGCCCGGGCGCAGCCGGGGCCCAGCAGGTGCGACAGGTGTCGGTCCGCGGAAGAGTACCAGTTCGCGCCGGAAACGCGGGCGGCGAGGACGGTGTCAAGCGCCCCCGCAGTGGCGGGCTTGCGGCACTTCACCAGATCGATCAGCTCACCGAGCTTCCCGGCATCGGCGCAGTCGCGCGTGATCACCGGCCACAACGCACCGGCCTTCTGATCCCAGTGGATCTCCTGCGGCGGCAGGCCCACCGTGGTATAGATCTCGATGAGGTCGTCGACGCGGTAGTAGGCGTCGCCGAGCGTCTTGTGCAGCAAGCGCGCAGTCGCGTCGTGCCACTTGGGGTCGTCGATCCAGCGGGTCATGCTACGCCTGCGCGAGATCCACGCCGAGTTCGACGAGCCGTTCGGTCACCCGGCTCGCCCGACGACCTTGGTTGCGGAAGGCCACCCCGTCCTCGCCGTTCGTACGGACCCATTGGTGGTGCAGTGCGATCACCCGCCAGTCGCGGTCGAACACCGGCGATCCCGACGAACCGGCTTCGGTGTCTGTCCAGTACTGGATGACGTCGTCGTCGACGTGCCGGACCAAGTTGTGGTGCAGCGCGAGCTTTTTGGGTAAGCCATGCGGATGCTGGACGATCGAAACGCGGTCACCGACCGTGACCGGCGGGATCGCGGTCAGGGAGAGAATCGGCACATCGTCGGGCAAGGGCGCAGAGACCGAGACGACGGCGAAATCATGTGCGGATTCGCCCTTGATCGAGGTCGGAGTGCACTCCACGGCCAATGGCTCGAGCAGCGTGCCGTCGGTGCCAAGCTCGTAACGGAACTCGGCCAGCACCCGGGTTGCCGGCGACTCCTTGTCCGCATCGAACAGCACGTGATGGTTCGTCAGGATCGTTGAGACGCCGATCCGGAACCCGGTGCCGTGGAAAAGCCGGGATCCGTGGGCGACGGTCAGTCGGCAAACGGCCTGCGAACAGCGAAGGCCGCGTTCGAGAAAGGAAATGTCGAGCAAGGTTTCTTCGTCGGCGAATATCTGCCGTTCGGTGTTGTCGCCGGTGAAGTTCCGCCAGCGGGTATCGGTCGCCGCGAGCGTCGACGGCCGGTCGGCGGGGAGGTCCGCGCCGAGTACCGGAGCGTCCCCGAGCAATTCGCCGATTCGTCGCCCGAGCGCGGCACGGCGCTCCACTGCTAGCGAAATGAGCTGTCGTATGACGAGTTGCGCGGCGGCTTCGTTCAGGACGTCGAACCACATGCGGTGGGCGGGCTGCCCCCAGGCGACCGCCGTGGGCGGAACACCTGATTCGACGGCCAGGGGCTCGATTTCCTCTGGCCGATAGAACGCCGAACCCAGCACCCCGCGCAGCTCGCGCAGCCGCGGATCGGTCCAGTCGAGCGGGTAGCCATCCAAAAAATCCGTCATGCCTGCGCAACCTCTCTCGGATCCCCCGGCCGATCGGCTCCACAATAGCGGGGGCCGCGGATCGCGGTGCGCGTCACCCGTCGGCGCCCGTAACGTCGTCTCCGCCGGGGATGGACGAATGCGGGTCTTGCCCGTCGACTGTCTTAATCCACGGCCCATCGCCGCATGACTGGCCCCATACTTACCCCATGAGGAGCTTATCGGTGCAGGTCAGCTGAGTATGTGATGAACCCCTGGATGTCGTCCTCGTTGGCGGCGCAGCTGGTCCAGCAGCCTCTTCGCCCGGATGATGATCGATGCGCCCTCGGGTACCCCGGCAGCTGGCTCGAGGCGCGCAAACTGATGAACGAGGCCGCCGCAGAGAACGCTGATGAGTTGGCTGAGAGCGGCGCTTACCAGCTCACACTGGTCGATGCGGCGGACAGCCCTACAAGCATTTCAAGATCGACCGGTCGCCGGTGGCCGCGTATCTCAGTGTCGGCTTGGCGCACCGCCCGTGCTCGGCGGTCGCCAAGGTGGCTGGCTGGGGAAGCGACCAGTCGAGGGTGCCGTCGTCGCGTTAAGTAGGTCGCCAATCTACGGCATTCACTCAAGCTGCAGGTCGGTGGCGAACTTCAGGTTGGGGTTATAGATCAACTCGGTCCTCGGACACAGTATTACCCCACGGATCGCGAAACGCGATTTTGAAGCTGGGCAATCGTATCTCAGTCGGCGACATCGAACGCCTCGTACTGGTCCTTCCCGGTCGCGGTTAGTGTCGGGTCCGGAGCGCTGTCCCGGTCGGCCGACCGGCCCCGACCTGGACCTGGTCGAGGCGTGGTGCGGATTTCGACGTCGACAAGCTCACCATCGCGCAACTGCTCAGGAAGAGAGCAAACCGAACAGCGCTTGCCCCAATGGTGGTACGCCGATCCGCGTGCACAGGTCCGTGGCCCGCCGCGACTCGGTTTCCGCGACCGCGGGTAAGCGGGCTGCGGCGAGTGTGAGCCCCAGCACGTGGTGGGCGTGTGCTTCGCCAAGCCGGTGTCCGGTCTCCCGTTGGATCGTGACCGCCTGCGATGCCTCTGGCAGTGCGCGGTCGATCCGGCCGAGGTCGAGGTGGGCCATCGCCAGGATGGTCAATGCCTGGGCCTCCAGCACCCGGTACTCTCCCCGCCTGCTGAGGTTCAGCACCTGGCGGGCGTACTCCACCCCTTCGGTCGGCTGGTCCCGGTGGCAGTGGGCAAGGCTGATCAACGCCTCGATCTCCGGGTAGCGGTTGCCGGCCGTGACCGCCACCGTCAGCGCCTGCCAGGCGTGGTCGATCGCGGCTTGGTGGTCGCCGAGCCGCAGGCAGATCGTGGCGGGTGTGTTCAGCGCGACGGCCTCGGCCGGGCGGTCTGCGACCTCGGCGGCTAGGGCGACGGCTGTGACGGCGATGGCGTAGACCTCGCGGCTGCGCCCCGGGTCGCGGAACACTCCGGCCAGGATGGACAGTGCGTCGGCTTCGCCGCCCTGGCTGCCGAGCTCCCGATACCGGCGCACCGCGGTGGTGAGCAGGTCGAGCGCGGTGTCGAACCTGCCCTGTTCGTGGGCGAGCTTGCCGAGGCTGGTGTGGCCGTTGGCTTCCGCGATGGGGTACGAAATCCGGCGGGTGATGGCCATCGAAGTCGTGACGTGCGCGGCCGACATCCGCAACCGGCCCAGCTCGCGGAGGATGACCGCGAGGTTGCCGAGGTTCGCCACCTCGCCGTGGGCGTTCCCAGTTCGCCTGTTGAGCACAAGAGCGTGAGTGAGGTGGGGAACGGCGTGCTGGAGCCGCCCGGACTGCCAGTGGACGACACCGAGATTGTTCTCCACGGCTGCCTGTCCTGCCAGTCAGCCGATGCGGTGCGAGATGGCTAGCGCCCGGTTGGCGTGCTCGATGGCCGACCGGTAGTGACTCGTGCGCATCCAGGCGTTGGCCAGGCTGAGCTCGCAGGCGGCCTCGGCCATCGGGTCGCCGGTCGCGCGGGCCGCGGTCAGGCCGTTCTCTGCCACGGCCAGCCAGTCCACCGCGAACATCCGCAGCGTGAAGTAACCGTGCAGGACGTCGGCGAGCGCCCACGCGGTCGGCTTCGGTCCCCGCGCCGCCGCTCGGACGACGATGGCGATCAGGTTGTGCCGTTCCGCGTCGAGCCAGCGCAGCGCCTCGGTGGGGTCCGGGAACGCCGGCGTCCCAGTCGGTGCCGGGCCGGGGAGCGACAACCGCGGCATGTGGGGGTAGAGCACCCGCGCCGCAGCGTCCGCCGTGTGCAGGTACGAGTCGTACAGCCGGGCCGTCGCCTCCCGGGTGCCGATCTCACCGTCTTCGGCGACGGCGCGGTCGGCGGCGTAGATGCGGAGCAGGTCGTGCAGCCCGTATCGGCCCGCGGCGCGCTCTTCGACCAGATGGGCGCCGCCCAGCCGGTCGAGCGAGCCGGCTGCCTCGTCGGGTGTCGCGCCGGTGAGCGCGGCCGCGGCGGCCGGAGTCACGTCGGGGCCGGGCACCAAACCCAGCAACCGGAACAGCCCGCGCTCCTTATCGGGCAGCGTGGCGTAGGACAGGTCGAAGGTGACCCGCACGCCGTCGCGCTCATCACCCTCCGCCGCCAGGACGGCCAACCGGTTGCCGGTGCGCATGCTGGCCGCGCAACGGGCCAGCCCACTCGCGCGACGGGTCACGTTCGCTCCGGCGATGCGCAGGGCCAACGGCAGGTGGCCGCACAGTTCGACCAGTTCCGCCGCGGCGTCCGGTTCCTCGGCCGCCCGTTCGGTGCCGACGAGGCGTTCGAGGAGCGCACCGGCCTCATGAGCGGTGAGCACGTCGACGGGCACCCGATGGGCACCGTCCCGCGCGACCAGACCGGCCAGCCGGTCGCGGCTCGTGACCAGCGTCAGGCAGCCGGCACTGCCCGGCAACAGGGGCCGGACGTGCTGGGTGTTCCTTCCGTTGTCCAGGACCACCAACACCCGCTTGTCCGCGAGCAGGCTGCGGTACAGGGCGGCCGCGTGGTCCGTCGCCACCGGCACCTGGTCGGGCGCACAGCCCAGCGCGTACAGGAACCCGGTCAGCGCCTCGATCGGGCGCAGCGGGTGGTCGACGGCGAACCCGCGCAGGTCGACGTACAGCTGCCCGTCGGGGAACTCGTCGCGCACCCGGTGCGCCCAGTGCACGGCCAACGCGGTCTTGCCGACACCGCCGGTCCCGGTGATCGCCACGAGCCTGAGTGGGGTACCGGCGGGGCCACCCGCCTTGCGCAGCACATAGTCCAGCTCGTCAAGCTGCTCCGCGCGACCGGTGAAACCCGCGACATCGGCGGGGAGTTCCGCCGGCGTCGGCCGGCGCAGCCCGGCGCCGGGGCCGTCCCCGGGGAGCTGCTGCCACAGCACCTACTGGTGTGCGGCCCGCAGCTCGGGACCGGGCTCGATGCCCAGCTCGGCCACGAGCCTGACCCGCACCTCGGCGAACAACGCCAGTGCCGCCGCCTGCTCGCCGGCTTTGGCCAGCGCGAGCCCCAACCGGGCAGCCACCCCTTCGTGCAACGGTTCCTCGTGGGCCCGCAGCCGCGTGAGCGCCCGTTCGCCATGCCTCGGCTCGACGGCCAGGTCCGCGTAGGCCAGGACGGCGGTCACGTGCCCGCGGGCCGCCGCGACCGCAACGGGGTGGTGCCGCAACCGTTCGCCGAGGTCCCTCGGCGTCGCCATGGTCCAGTGTCGTGGCCGGCACCATCCACCTCGACACCTACGTCGACGCACCCAACACCGACGGCTGGCACGATGAGGTCGACCCCTACACCCACGTGGATCGGGTGAGGACCGGCCGTGGGGGGGGCCCGGGGGCGGGGCCCCCCGCGGGGTTTGGTGGGGGGCCCCCCCCGGCCCCCCCAAAAACAACGCCGAACAACCCGGTTCGCCGGTCAGGGGCAGGGTGGCGCGTAGTCCAGGCC
>NZ_JBEXKX010000060.1:0-45361 GCF_040609695.1 Amycolatopsis sp. NPDC004625 | reverse complement strand
CTCGCCGATCCCGGCGAGCACCGCGGCGGGACCGGCACCGCCCGGTTCGTGCTCAGGAAACTGCTCGAAGCCGTCATCAGCGTCCTGCTGGTGATCGTGCTGTTCTTCTTCCTCTTCCGGATGCTGCCCGGCGACCCGGTCGCGGCGATGACCCGCGACCGCGTCACCAGCCCCCAGCAGATCGCCGAGCTGCGCGAGAAGATGGGCGTCGACAAGCCCGTGTTCGTCCAGTTCGGGACCTACTTCTGGAACCTGCTGCACGGCGACCTCGGCGAATCCCGGCTGCTCAACAACGGCCGCCCGGTCGCCGACCTGATCGGCGAACGGCTCTGGCCGACCATCCTGCTCGTCGGCAGCGCCACGCTGCTCGCCGTCGTCCTGGGCCTGTGGCTGGGCATCCGCGCGGCCTGGCGCCGGGACAGCTTCTTCGACCGCAGCCAGACCGGGCTCGCCCTGACGCTGTGGTCGGTCCCGCAGTTCTGGCTCGGCCTGATGCTGCTCGTCGTCACCGGCGGCCTGTTCCCCAGCCGCGGTATGCACTCCCCGGACGCCGCCCCCGACGTCCTGTCCCAGACCCTCGACGTCCTGCACCACCTGGTGCTGCCGTGCGTGACGCTGCTGGCGGTGTTCTACGCCCAGTACATGCTGATCATGCGGTCGTCGCTGCTGGGGGAGATGAACGCCGACTACCTCACCACCGCCCGCGCCAAGGGCCTGCGCGACGACCTCGTCCGCCGCCGCCACGCCGTCCCCAACGCCCTGCTGCCCACCACCACGCTGGTGTTCATGCAGTTCGGCCAGGTCGTCGCCGGCGCGGTCACCGTCGAAGCCGTGTTCAGCTGGCCCGGCCTGGGCCAGCTGACCTACGACGCCCTGCACGGACCCGACCTGCCGGTGCTCCAAGGCGTCTTCACCGTGCTGGCGAGCGCGGTGGTGCTGATGAACCTGCTCGCGGAACTGCTCTACCGCGTGCTCGACCCCAGGGTGCGTACCTCATGACCACCGCCGAGACACCCCGGCAGATCGCCTGGGCCCGCCGCCGCGCGTCGCTGCGCCGGACCTGGCGTGAGTTCGCCGGCCAGCGGGCCGCACTCACCGGGCTCGTCCTGCTCGGCGCCACCGTCGTCGTCGCCCTGCTGCTGCCGCTGATCAGCGACCAGAGCGGCCTCGACGTCACCAAGGCCACCGGGGCGCCGCTGTCCCCGCCGAACGGCGACTTCTGGCTCGGCACCGACAACTTCGGCCGCTCGGTGCTGCTGATGACCGTCTGGGGCACCCGGATCTCCCTGCTCGTCGGGTTCTCCGCCGCGCTGCTGTCGGTCGTCATCGGCACCCTGATCGGCATCACCGCCGCCCACTTCGGCGGCTGGGTGTCGGCGACGCTGCTGCGGTTCACCGACTTCTTCCTGGTCCTGCCCTCCCTGATCCTGGCCATCGCGCTTTCGGCGGTG
This sequence comes from Amycolatopsis sp. NPDC004625, assembly GCF_040609695.1. Classification (NCBI taxonomy): domain Bacteria; kingdom Bacillati; phylum Actinomycetota; class Actinomycetes; order Pseudonocardiales; family Pseudonocardiaceae; genus Amycolatopsis; species Amycolatopsis sp. NPDC004625. The sequence continues at coordinate 43,910 of NZ_JBEXKX010000060.1, read as the reverse complement.
CTGCCCAGGGGCGTCGGCACGATCATCATCGCCATCGGCCTCACGGCCTGGCCCAGCACCGCCCGGCTCGTCCGCGCCCAGACGCTCACCATCGAAAGCCGCCCCTACATCGAACGCGCCCACGCCCTCGGCGGCGGCCACCTGCACATCATCGGCCGGCACGTGCTGCCCGGCGTGATGCCGCTGGTCCTGGCCAACACCACCCTGGTCGTCGGCAACGCCGTCATCGCCGACGCGACGCTGTCGTTCCTCGGCGTCGGCGACCCCAACTCCGTCACCTGGGGCCTGGTGCTGGAGAACGCGCTCAACAACGGCGCCATCAGCCGCGGCGCCTGGTGGAACGTGCTGCCGCCCGGCATCGCCATCGTCCTCGTCGTCCTCTTCTTCACCCTGGTCGGCCGGGGCCTGGAGACCGTGTTCAACCCGAGGTTGAAGAAGTGACCACCCCGCTGCTGCAGCTCACCGGCCTGAACGTCACCTACGCGGTGGGGGACTCCGACGTCCCCGCCGTCCGCGGCGTCGACCTCACCCTCGACCCCGGCGGCACCCTCGGCGTCGCCGGCGAATCCGGCTCGGGCAAGTCCACCGTCGCCATGAGCGTGCTGCGGCTGCTCCCGCGCACGGCGAAGATCGACGGCGAGATCCTCCTCGACGGCGAAGACGTCACCACCATGAAGTGGGGCCGCCTGCGCGCGGTCCGCTGGGCCGAAGCGTCGGTGGTGTTTCAGGGCGCCATGCACGCCCTCAACCCGGTCCGCCGGATCGGCGAGCAGATCGCCGAACCCCTCCGGCTGCACCCGCCGTCCGGCAAGGCCCTCACCGACACCGAGGTCGACGCCCGCGTCGCCGAACTGCTCACCCAGGTCGACCTGCCCCCGAGCCGGGCCGGCGCCTACCCCCACGAGCTCTCCGGCGGCCAGAAGCAGCGCGTCATGATCGCCATGGCGCTGGCCTGCTCGCCCCGGCTGATCATCGCCGACGAGCCCACCACCGCCCTCGACGTCATCGTCCAGGCCCAGGTCCTCACCCTGCTCACCCGGCTGGTCGCCGACCGGCACATCGGGCTGATCATGATCAGCCACGACCTGTCCGTGCTCGCCGCCACCTGCGAACGCATCGCCGTCATGTACGACGGGCAGATCGTCGAAGAAGGCCCCAGCGCCGAGGTCATGGGCGCGCCGAAGCACGAACACACCCGCGCGCTGGCCGCGGCGTTCCCGACCGTCGGCGACCCGGTGTCCCGCTTCGCCCCGGCCACCAGCACCCCGCTGCCCCCCGAGCCGCCGGACCGGGAGGCGGGGGAGCCGCTGCTGGCCGCGGAGAACCTGCGCGTGTCCTTCCGCGACCGCACCGGCAAGCGCATCGACGCCGTCGCCGGCGTCGACCTCACCGTGTCCCGCGACGAGATCGTCGCCCTGGTCGGGCAGTCCGGCTCCGGCAAGACGACGTTCGCCCGCACGCTGCTCGGCCTGCAGAAACCCGACTCCGGCGTGGTCCGCTACGACGGCAAGCCGGTCCCCGCCTCCGGCGCGGGCCTCAAGGCCTACCGCCGTCAGGTCCAGCTCGTCCTGCAGGACCCGACCAGCGCGCTCAACCCGGCCCACACGGTGTACGAGGCCGTCGCCGAGGGACCGCGGATCCACCAGCTCGCCGACGAGCGCGCGGTCGTCCACCGGGCCCTGGAAGCCGCGGAGCTGCGACCGGCGGAGAAGTACGCCGACCGGCTCCCGCACCAGCTCTCCGGCGGCCAGCGCCAGCGCGTCGTCATCGCCGGTGCCCTGGCGCTCGAACCGTCGGTGGTGGTGGCCGACGAACCGGTCGCGTCGCTGGACGCGTCGGTGCGCGGGGAGATCCTCGGGCTGCTGCTGCGGCTGCGGCGCGAACTCGGCCTCGCCGCCCTGGTGATCACCCACGACCTGGGCCTGGCCTGGAACATCGCCGACCGCGTCGCCGTGATGTACCACGGCGAGCTCGTCGAAACCGGCACCGTCGAACAGGTCCTGCTCGACCCCCAGCACGAGTACACGAAATCCTTGCTCGCCGCCCTGCCCGGCGGCACCGCTCAGCGCCGCACCGTCGAAACCTGATACTGCGGGAACTCCACACGAGCGCGTTGTGTAATCTCCGAACGGAAATGGCGACCACCACCGACCCCGCACAGACGCCCTCGGCCGGACTGGCCGAGCGGCTCCGCGTGCCCTCGCGATTCCCGTACCGCACGATCGCGATGGGCACGGTCGGCAGCACGCTGCTGATGATCGCCGCCCTCGGCGCCGGCGGCATCCTCATCAAGGACCCCGTGCTCGGCCACGGCCCGCTGTCCTGGGTCCGCTACGGCCACGGGCGCATGCTCGCCAACGCCGTCCTCTACACCGGCTTCGGCCTCGTCGTGTGGGCCTGGGTCCGCCTCGGCCGCTACGTGCTGCTCGGCCGCGTCGGCAGCCGCCCGGTGCTGGTCGCGGCCGGCTGCTGGATGGCGCCACTGCTGGTGTCGCCGCCGCTGTTCACCCGTGACGTCTTCTCCTACCTCGGCCAGGGCGCCCAGCTGCTCTACGGGCTCGACCCGTACGCCAACGGCCCCGCCGAGCTCGACGTGCTGCCGAACGTGGTGCAGAACGTCCACCCGCTCTGGCAGACCACCCCGGCCCCGTACGGGCCGCTGTTCCTGCTGATCTCCAAGGGCGTGGTCGCCACCACCGGCGACAACATGATCCTCGGCGTCATCCTGATGCGCGTCGTGCTGCTGGTGGGCCTGGCCGGGACGCTGTGGGCGCTGCCGCGGCTGGTCAAGCACCTCGGCGGCAAGCTCCCGGTCGCGCTGTGGCTCGCGGTGGCCAGCCCGATGATGGTCATCCACCTCTTCGGCGGCCCGCACAACGACCTGATGATGCTCGCGTTCCTCACCATCGGCGTCCTCGCCGCCCTGGAACGCAAGCACGTCGCCGCGGTCGTCCTGGTGACGATCGGCATGCTGATCAAGCCCACCGCGGCGATCGCGCTGCCCTTCCTCGTCTGGATCTGGGCCAACCACCTCGAGGGCGAGTCCAAGGTCCGCAACTTCCTGCGCGCCGGCGCCGCCTCGGTCGGCCTGTTCCTCCCGGTGTTCGTGGCCGGCACGTGGATCTCGCTCGGCTCGCTCAACCTGGGCTGGTGGTCGGGGTTGAAGGCCCCGCAGCTCATCGCGAACTGGCTCAACATCCCCACCGGCATCGGCGAGGTGTTCTACAACCTGGTCCACCTGGTCGTGGACGTCCAGGTCTCGCCGTTCGTCACGGTCGCCCGCGCGCTGGGCATGCTCGTCCTGATCGCGATCGGCGTCCGCCAGTGGTGGCTCGGCCGCGGCGGCGGCACCGAGGCGGTCTACCGCGCGGGAATTTCCCTGCTCGCGGTGGCGATCCTCATGCCGCCGACCCTGCCGTGGTACCTGACCTGGGGTTTCGTGCTGCTGTCGGCGTTCAGGTGGCAGCCGAGGCACCTGGCCGTGGTGGTGGCGGTCTCGGTGTTCGTGACGCTGGTGTACTACCCGACGGGCGAGCAGGCCCTGTACGACTGGTGGTTCATCGCCCTGGTCGTGGTGGCCAGCCTGTACTCGGCGGCGTCGCTGCTGCGGCCGGACCCGCTTGGCCTGATCGACGCCTGGCGCCGCCCGGAGAAGTTCCTCCGCGACTGACCAGGCTCGTGAGTGGTAAGGCGCGTTCTAACGCGCCTTACCGCTCACGAGCCGCTCACGAGCCCGTCCAGCCGCGCCAGGTGTGGACCTCCGTCACCACCACCGCGTGCTCCGGCGGCCGCTGCGCGTACTGCTCGTACTTCGCCATCAGCCACGACAGCGGTTTCGCGCGCTCGGCCTCCGGCAGCACCCACGCGAAGCCGTCCGCGCGGGCCCACCACAACCGCGCCCAGTCCTCGTCGTAGCCGTCGGCCAGAAAACACACCGCCGGGTTCTCCGCGATGTTGCGCAGGCGGCGAAGCGCCACCGAGGACTTCGGCTTGTGGTCGACCGCGAACACCACCACGTCACCCCGCACCGCGAACGTCACCGGCACCAGGTGCGGGACCCCCGAAGCCGACACCGTCGCCAGCCGCGCCACCCGCGCCGCCGCGAACCGCTCCTTCGCCTCTTCCGGCGTCACGTCAGCGCGGGGGAGTCGAACGTCAGCGTCCCCAGGTCCGCGTCCAGCGTCACCGGCACCCCGAGCGGCAACGTCGGTGACGACGCCACGTGCCCGAACCCGAACTCCTCCACCAGCGGCACGCCCAGCGGCGCCAGCCGCTCCAGCAGCAGCGAACGGATGTCCGCGGGATCACCGCACGCCGCCCACGAGCCCAGCACGATCCCGCGGACGCCGTCGAACCAGCGGCTGCGCAGCAGCTGCGTGAGCATCCGGTCCAGCCGGTACACGCTCTCCGTCACGTCCTCCAGCAGCACCACCGCGTCCCGCGCCGACCCCTGCTCCGGCGTGCCGATCCCGGCCGCCAGCAGCGACAGGTTGCCGCCCGTCAACACCCCCGACGCCCGGCCCGGCACCAGCGCCGAGCCACCCCGGACCACCACGTTCCGTTCCGGTTCGAACAGCGCCCGCCGCAGGTGCTCCTGCGCGAAGTCGTCGAACAGCACGCTCGCCGGCATCGAGGAGAACAAACTGGACAGTCCCAAGTGGACGTCCACCGCCCGGTGCAGCGCCGTGACGTCCGACGACCCGGCCAGCACCTTCGGGCCCGCCGCCCGCAGCACCGGCCAGTCCACCAGGTCCAGCATCCGCTGCACGCCGTACCCGCCGCGTGCCGCCATGACGCACCGCACGCCCGGATCCAGCCACGCCTCGGTGAACTCCGCCGCCCGCTCGGCGTCCGGCGCCGACAGGTACGGCGGCGCCCCGGGCGAAGCACGCACGCACGGCCCGACCCGCACCTCGACACCCCAGCCGCGCAGCACCGGCAACGCCTTCTCCAGCAGGTCCGCCGGCACCGGCCCGGCCGGCGCCACCAGCGCCAGCGTGTCCCCGGCCCGCAACCGCGACGGCCTCACCGCGACAACTCCAGCCGCGCCACACCCGGCGTCTCGAACCCGAACGCCTGCCCGTAGAACGACAACTCCGCCTCCAGCGCCGCCACGATCGTCGCCGCCTGCCGGAACCCGTGCTGCTCCCCGGGGAACCGCTGGTAGGCGTACGGGATCCCGCGCCCGGCCAGCCCGGCCACGAACCGGTCCGCCTGCTCCGGCGGGCAGATCCGGTCCTCCAGGCCCTGCTGGAACAGCACCGGCCCGGCCAGCGCGCCCGCGTTCGCCAGCGGCGAACGCTCCACGTACCGCTGCCGCGCCTCCGGCAGCGGCCCCACCAGGCCGTCGAGGTACCGCGACTCGAAGTCGTGCGTGTCGCCCCCGGCCCCGGTCCACCCGGCCAGGTCCAGCACCGGGAACATCACCGTGCCCGCCCGGTAGGTCTTCGTCGTCGTCAGCGACGCCGCCGCGGTGAACCCGCCCGCGCTGCCCCCGCGGATCCCCAGCCGGTCACCGTCGGCCAGCCCGGCCGCCACCAGCGCCTCCGCCACCGCCACGCAGTCGGCGACGTCCACCACGCCCCACTGCCCCCGCAGCCGCTCGCGGTAGGCGCGCCCGAACCCCGTCGACCCGCCGTAGTTCACCGCCGCCACGCCGATCCCGCGGCTGGTGAAGTACGCGATCTCCAGGTCCAGCCCCGGCAGGTGCTGCCCGGTCGGGCCGCCGTGGACGTGCACCAGCAGCGGCGGCCGCTCGCCATCGGGCGCCGTGAACTCCGGGTTCCGCGGCGGGTACAGGACGACGGGCACGGTCTCGCCGTCCGCCGTGGTGAACACCCGCTCCTGCGGCTCGGGCAGGCAGGCGTGCGGCAGCTCCGGCTGCGGCGTCAGGTCCGTCACCACGCCGTCCGGGGAAACCCGCACGACCGCGGCCTCCCGCGCCGGGCCGCCCGCGACGCCCACCACGTCGTCCCCGGAGACCGCGAAGGCGGTCGAAGACCACGCCGTGAGCTCGCCCGCCACCGGCGTCACCGAGCCGTCCGCCTCGTCGAGCACCGCCAGCCGCCCCGAGGACAGCACCGCGTACCGCCCGCCGCCCAGGGCCGCGAACCACCGCGATCCCGGCTTCCACAGCGGCCCGCCGAGCTCCTGCTCGACCGGCGCGACGGTCACCACCGAGCCGTCCAGGCCGATCCGGTGCAGGTTCCACCAGCCGTCCGGGTCCAGCAGCGCCAGCAGCGACGTCGGCGTCTCCCACTCGACCTGGCACACCGAGACGTCCGCGCCACCGGCCAGCACCCGGTGCGGCCCGAAGGAGCCGTCCTCCTCGACGGGAGCCACGCACAGCTCGGTGCCGTCCCACGGCATCAGGGGGTGGTCCCAGCCGAACCAGGCCGCGTGCCGCCCGTCCGGCGACAGTTTCGGCACGGTCAGGAAGTGGTGGCTCGCGGCCAGCACCCGCTCGCCGCCGCCGTCCAGCGCGATCGCCACCAGCGCCCGCTCGACGTCGGTCGGCCGCGGCCCGGTGCCGCGCTCCCGGACCGCCCACACCTCACCCGGGCGCCCGGCCCGCAGGTCGCCGTAGCGGACCCCCTGCGGTTCGGCCGGGGACGGCGTGAGCGGCACCACGCCGGTTTCGCTCTGCGCGTACACGCGCTGATCGGCCCAGTGCGTGAACACCACGACGCCGTCGACGGCCGCCCACGGCCGCCCGCCGTACTCGTGCAGCCGGTTGCGGACGTTCCACGGGGCGGCCAGCACGTCCTCGGTGCCGCCCGGCACAGCCCGGACCAGCGCGACCCGCCCCTGTTCACCGGGCCGCGCCTCGGCCCACCACACCTCGCCGGAGACGACGTCGAGCCACTGCGGGCCACCACCGGTGGCGGCCACCGCGGCGGCGGTGATGGGCGAAGACCAGGTTCCGTACGGCGAGATCCGAGACACCCCCCGAGGCTAGCGGCCCCGCGAACCAGGGGCGGCGGATGCCGATCATGCGGCGGTGGCCTAGGGTCGTCAGTGCTATGTCTCGCGTAATCCACGTCTTCCGCCAGCCGGATCGGTTCGTCGCCGGCACCGTCGGCGAGCCCGGCGATCGCACGTTCTACCTCCAGGCGTCGGAGGACGTGCGCACGATCAGCGTCACCATCGAAAAACAGCAGGTCGTCGTCCTCGCGGAACGGCTGAGCTCGCTGCTGGAGGAGGTCGCCAGCCGGTTCGGCGCCGACGTCCCCGACGACGCGCCCGACGACCTCGTCGACCTCGACCCGCTCACCGTGCCGGTCGAGGAGGAGTTCCGCGTCGGCACCATGGGGCTGGGCTGGGACGCCGACAGCAGCGCGGTCGTCATCGAGCTGCTCGCCATCACCGAGGGCGAGGTCGACGAAACCGTCGTGCTCGACGACACCGAAGAGGGCCCGGACGCCGTCCGCGTCTTCCTCAGCCCGGCCGCCGCCCGCGCCTTCGCCGAGCGCGCCGACCGCGTCGTCAACGCCGGCCGCAAGCCGTGCCCGCTCTGCGGCGAGCCGCTCGACCCGACCGGGCACATCTGCCCCCGGCAGAACGGCTACCGGCGCGAAACCGACGACGCGGGCGAAGACTGACCATGACGCCTGCCCCGGCCGACCCCGCCTCCCGCGAACTCGTCACCCACGGCCGCATCGACGTCGAAGGCCGGCTCGTCGACGCCTCCAACGTCACGCTGTTCTGCGCCATCGAGCTCGACGGCGTCACCGGCCGGGTCGTGTACAAGCCGGTGTCGGGGGAGCGGCCGCTGTGGGACTTCCCCGACGGCACCCTGGCCGGGCGCGAGGTCGCCACCGCGATCATCGCCGGCACGACCGGCATCGGCGCGATCCCGCCGACCGTGCTGCGCGACGGCCCGTTCGGCCCCGGCATGGTCCAGCTGTGGGTGGAGACCACCGAGGACGACCTGGTGGAGGTCCTGCCGCCGGACGAGGTCCCCGACGGCTGGCGCCCGGTGCTGCACGCCCACGACCGGCTCGGCGAACCCGCGGTGCTCGCCCACGCCGACCACCCCGGGCTGCGCGACCTCGCCGTGCTCGACATCGTCGTGAACAACACCGACCGCAAGGGCGGCCACCTGCTGCCCGGCACCGACGGCCACGTCTACGGCGTCGACCACGGCATCTGCCTGCACACCGACCCCAAGCTGCGGACCGTCCTGTGGGGCTGGATCGGCGAGCCGGTGCCGCCGGACACCGTCGAGAAGCTGCGCAAGCTGCGGTCGGAGCTCGACGGCGGCCTCGGCAAGACCCTCGCCGAGCACATCACGAAGTTCGAGATCCGCGCCCTGGCCGAGCGCACCGACCTGCTGCTCGCCGAAGGCATCTTCCCCGAACCGGGTGACGACTGGCGCGCCATCCCGTGGCCCCTGTTCTGATCGACGCCGCCACCCGCGCCCGGCTCGTCGGCCGCTTCGGCGCGGAACTGGCGCAGCCGTGGTGCGACACGTTCCCGGACCTGGTGGCCCGGCTGAGCGCGCGGTGGGGCTGACCGTCCGCGAGGCCCGGCCCGGCAACACCGGGCGCACGCTGCTGTGCACCGGACCCGGCGGTGACCTGCAGGTCCTGAAGCTCACCCCGGACCCCGAGGTCGCCCGGCTGGAGGTCGCCGGCCTGCGGGCCTGGGCCGGGTGCGCGCGGGCGGTGCAGGTGCTCGACACCGACCTCGGCGCCGGGGCGATCCTGCTCGAAGGCCTCCTGCCCGGCACCGAACTGCGCGGCCGGCCGGTCCCGTGGCCGCAGATCGGCGCACTGCTCACCGAGCTGCACTCGGTCGCGCCCCCGCCCGGCCTGCCGCCGCTGACCGACCGCGTGACCTTCATGTTCGACATCACCGAGCGCACCGTCGCCGGCTCGGCCGCCGAGCGGCACCTGACGCCGGAACTCCTCGCCCGTGCCCGGGGCCGGGCCCTCGACCTCGCTCGCGGTGGCCCGGTCGCCGTCGTGCACGGCGACCTGCACCCCGGCAACGTCCTCGACGCCGGCCCCCGCCGCGGTGTGGTCGCCATCGACCCGCGCCCGAGCGTCGGCGACCCGGCCTTCGACCTCGCCGACTGGCTCTACCTGCCGCAGGCCGCCGGCGGCACGCTCGACGACGGCATCGAGGCCCTCCGCCCGCACCTGCCCGGCCTCGACGCGGGGCGCGCCCGCGCGTGGTGCGCCGCACTGGCGCCGCTGGCCGCCCACCCGCTGCTGCGCCGCGGTGAGCACACGCCGTTCACCGACGCCCTGCTGGAGATGGCGCGCTGACCGGCGTGGCATGCCCCGGCCGCGCAGCCGCGGCCACTAGGTTCCGGGGTCGTGCGCTCCCAACGCTATGACGACGTGCTCGCCGGCCGGCGCCGCAAGAAGGTGCCCGAAGTCCCGGCCGAACCCGGCCTGGTCGTCGAGGACCCGGCCAGCGGCTACTGCGGTGCCGTGGTGAAGATCGAGTACGGCAACGTCGTGCTCGAGGACGCCAAGGGCCGCCACCGCGTCTTCCCGCTCGTCCCCGCCGGGTTCCTCCTGGAAGGCAAGCCGGTCACCCTCGTGCCGTACCGGGCGCCGGCGAAGGCCCCGGCCCGGCGGGTCTCGGCGTCCGGCTCGGTACGCGTCGAAGGGCTGAAGGCCCGCGTCGCCCGCGACTCGCGCATCTGGGTCGAAGGCAAGCACGACGCCGAGCTCGTCGAACGCGTCTGGGGCCACGACCTGCGCGTCGAAGGCGTCGTCGTCGAACCGCTCGACGGTGTCGACGTGCTCGCCGACCGGATCGCCGAGTTCGGCACCGGCCCCGGCCGCCGCCTCGGTGTCCTGGTCGACCACCTGGTGCCCGGCAGCAAGGAATCCCGGCTCGTCGGCGCCATCCGGGACGCGAACGTGCTGGTCACCGGCCACCCCTACATCGACGTCTGGGAGGCCGTGCGCCCCGAGGCGGTCGGGATCAGGGCGTGGCCGAAGATCCCCCGCGGCACCGAGTGGAAGCAGGGCATCTGCGACGCGCTCGGCTGGGGGCAACCTTTCGAAGGCTGGCAACGTGTCCTCAGCGGGGTGAGCAGTTTCCGCGACCTCGAGACCCCGCTCATCGGGGCCGTGGAGCGGCTCATCGACTTCGTCACCGAACCGGCGGAAGAGGGCTAGATGTCCGAATTGTCCAAGGTCACGCGAAGGTTACGTCCCGTCACTGCGCCGGTGCGAACCGGCGCGATCTGAGAGCATGAAGCCATGGCTTGGGCACTGGTCTGGTTGATCGTCGGCATCGCCCTGATGATCGCCGAAGTCGTCTCCGGCGACTTCGTGCTGATCATGCTGGGCGTCGCCGCGCTGTTCGGGGCGGGTGCCGAACTGCTCACCGGGAACCTGCTCATCGACGTCGCCGTGTTCGCGGTCGCCTCGGTCGGCATGCTCCTGCTGGTCCGGCCCGCCCTCAAGCGGCGCCTGCTGTCCGGGCCGGCCCACCACACCGGCATCGACGCGCTGATCGGCGCCCGCGCCGTCGTGCTGTCCACAGTGGACGCCGAGGCGGGGCGGGTGAAACTGGGCGGCGACGTCTGGTCGGCCCGCAGCCTCGGCGAGCACCTCCCGCCCATCGAGCCCGGCACCTCGGTCACCGTCGTCGAGATCTCCGGCGCCACCGCCGTCGTGTCGGCGGAGCCGTGAGCCTCGGGCTCGTCATCGTCGGCGAGGGCCACGCCGCGGTGATCGAACGCGGCGGGAAGTTCCGCACCGTGCTCGGCCCCGGCCGCCACTTCGTGCTCCCGTTCGCCGACCGGGTCCGAGCCCGCGTCGACGTCGGCGAGCAGATCCTGTCCAGCCCGCCCCGCCCCGTCGCGGCCGGCGACGGGCAGGAGGTCCTCGTCGGCTTCGAGGTCACCTTCGTGGTCACCGACCCGCGCCTGGCCGCCTACGGGATCGCGAACCCGGCGCTGGCGATCGAGCAGCTGACGCGCACCGCGCTGCGGCAGGAGGCGGGCCTGACCACGGCCGAGCGCGCCGTCACCGCGCCGGGGGACCTGCACCGTACAGTGTGGACGGTCCTGCACGACACCACCGGCCGCTGGGGCATCACCACGAAGGACCTCAAGCTCGCGGTGCGCCCGCCCGCGGCACCCGAAACGCCGTCAACCGCGCAAGAATGGTACTAGGTAAGGGGAAGATCTCTTGACCGGATTTGTGATCGGGCTGGTCATCGCGCTGGCCTTGCTCGTGATCATCACGATAGCCAAGGCGGTCATGGTGGTGCCGCAGGCGCAGTCGGCCGTGATCGAGCGGCTCGGCCGGTTCCGCACGGTCGCTTCGCCCGGCCTCAACATCCTCGTGCCGTTCCTGGACAAGGTGCGCGCCCGGATCGACCTGCGCGAGCAGGTCGTCTCGTTCCCGCCGCAGCCGGTGATCACCGAAGACAACCTGACGGTGTCGATCGACACGGTCGTGTACTTCCAGGTCACCGACTCGCGCGCCGCGGTGTACGAGATCTCCAACTACATCGTCGGTGTCGAGCAGCTGACCACCACCACGCTGCGCAACGTGGTCGGTGGCATGAGCCTCGAGCAGACCCTGACCTCCCGCGACTCCATCAACACCCAGCTGCGCGGCGTGCTGGACGAGGCGACCGGCCGCTGGGGCATCCGCGTCAGCCGCGTCGAGCTGAAGGCGATCGACCCGCCGCCCTCCATCCAGGACTCGATGGAGAAGCAGATGCGCGCCGACCGTGAGAAGCGCGCCATGATCCTCACCGCGGAAGGTCAGCGGGAGTCCGCGATCAAGACCGCGGAAGGCCAGAAGCAGAGCCAGATCCTCTCCGCCGAAGGTGCCCGCCAGGCGACCATCCTCGCCGCCGAGGCCGAGCGGCAGTCCCGCATCCTGCGGGCCCAGGGTGAGCGGGCCGCGCGCTACCTGCAGGCGCAGGGCCAGGCGAAGGCGATCGAGAAGGTGTTCGCCGCGATCAAGGCCGGCCGCCCGACCCCGGAGGTGCTGGCCTACCAGTACCTGCAGACGCTGCCGCAGATGGCCCAGGGCGACGCGAACAAGGTCTGGATGATCCCCAGCGACTACGGCAAGGCCCTCGAAGGCTTCGCCCGTGCGCTCGGCGCCCCGGGTGACGACGGCGTGTTCCGGTACGAGCCGCCGAAGGACGACGAGGTCCCGGCCAAGGTCGACCTCGACGACGAAGAGGTCGCCGACTGGTTCGAGACCAAGAGCGACCCGAAGGTCGCCGAGGCCGTCGCGGCCGCCGAAGCGGTGGCGCGCAAGGAGGTCCCGGCGATCGGGGCGTCTTCGTCGCCGCCCGCGCGGCCGTCGATCCCGCGCCCGGCGCAGCCGCAGGGCGAGCCGGGGGCCGACGAGGACCGCGGCACGGAGGCCGTGCCCCCGCCGCAGCCGCCGTCGACCCCGAAGAGCGGCCAGCCGGCGCTGCCCCAGCCGCAGGCCCCGGCCGGCCCGCCCCCGGGTGGCCAGTACCAGGGCCCGCCGCCGCAGGCCCCGCCGCCCGGCCAGTTCGGCGGCCCGCAGCAGAACCCGGGCACCGGCCCGTTCCCGCAGCAGCCGCCCTTCGGCGGTCCGCAGGGCCCGCGCCGCTGAGCACCCTGCCGCGGCTCGGGGGGGGGTTTGATAAAGTTGTTGTGCCAGTGTTGGTCGGCCGCTCCCCCCCCGCCCGGCCGTCTTGTTTTTCAACAAAATTTTAAAAACCCTTTTACACACCCCCCCCCCCGCCGCGGCAGATTCGGGTGGTCAGGTGCGCTGGTAGACGGTGACGTCGTCGATGTCGGCCTTCGAGCGGTCCCGCAGGAAGATCACGCACAGCACGGTGACCACCGCGGACAGGACGATGTACCCGGAAATCGAGTACGGCGTCCCGGTCGTGTGCAGCAGCCACGTCGCCAGCAGCGGCGCCGGGCCGCCCGCGAACACCGACGCCAGCTGGTAGCCGAGCCCGGCGCCGCCGTAGCGCAGGTGCGTCGGGAAGCTCTCGCCGATCAGGGCCGCCTGCGGGCCGTACTGCAGCGCGTGCGGGACGAACGACACGACGACCGCGACGAACACCAGCGCGTGGCTGCCGTGCGCCAGGATCGTGAAGTACGGGAACGCGATCAGCCCGGTCAGCACCGCCCCGCACAGGTAGACCCGCTTGCGGCCGAAGGTGTCCGACAGCGACGAGAACAGCGGGATCAGCGCCAGCTCGCACGCGGCGCCGACGAGGACCGCGTTGAGCACGAACGTCTTGCTGAAGTCGTGCCGGGCCACGACGTAGATCAGGACGTAGCTGGTGAACAGGTAGAACGGCATCTGCTCGCTGAACCGGACGCCGGCCGAGAGCAGGATCTCCCGCCAGTGGTGGCGGATCGCGTCGAGCACCGGGGTGCGGGCGGTCTGCCCGTTCTCGACGAGCTTCGCGAACATCGGCGTCTCGAGGATCTTCAGCCGGATCACCAGCCCGACCGCGACCAGCACCAGGCTGAGCAGGAACGGGATCCGCCAGCCCCAGGAGTCGAACGCGTCGGGGGAGAGGGTCGCCGACAGCAGCGTCATGCCGCCGGTGCCCAGCACCAGCCCGACCGGGACGCCGATCTGCGCGAAACTGCCGAGCAGGCCGCGTTTGCGCTGGTCACCCCACTCCATCGCGAGCAGCACCGAGCCGCTCCACTCGCCGCCGATGGCGATGCCCTGCACCAGCCGCAGCAGCACCAGGATCAGCGGGGCGGCGATCCCGATCGCCGCGGTCCCGGGCAGCAGCCCGACCACGCCGGAGGAGATGCCCATCAGCAGCAGCGTGACGATCAGTGTCGCCTTCCGGCCGATCCGGTCACCCCAGTGGCCGAAGACGGCCGCCCCGACCGGCCGCGCGGCGAACCCGACCGCGTAGGTGGCGAACGACTGCATCGCGCCCGCGTACGCGCTCGACGCCGGGAAGAACAGGTGCGGGAAGACCAGAGCCGCCGCGGTGTTGTAGAGGAAGAAGTCGTACCACTCGATGGTCGTGCCGATGGCGCTGGCGAGCGCCGCCCGCCGCACCTGAACCCGCCCCGACTTGCTGTCCGGCGCCACCTTGTGAGTGACGTCGTTGTCGCCCAGAACCATTCCCCACCACCTCCGGTGACCGGTGTCACACAACAGTGTGACGCGCGTCGACGGTTTCGGCGATCGATGACGCGTTTCTCGTCCGGTGCGTGACGAAGCGCCGGAAAAACCGGGCGCGCGCGGGGGCCGGTGCTCCTTACCCTCGGGGCATGCCGCGCCGGATCATGTACCTCCAGCTCAAGACGGGCCACGACACCGATCGCGGGCCGTCGTGGATCGCCTGGGTGCGGTTCTCCAAGACCTGGCGGACCGCGTACGTCCACGGCCGCGAGCTGCGCCGGTGGCCGGGCCTCTACGACGCCAACTTCGTCGACGTCGAGACCGGCGAGGAGTTCTGGCTGTCCGGTCCGAAGCGGGATCGCACCGACGGCCGCTACAGCAACGTCCCACCCGTCGTCGACAGCGACGCGGCGGCCCGGTACGCGGCCTTCCTCGGTGGCGCACCGGCCACTAAACTTGCCGACTAGGCAACTTTGCAGATTAGGCAAAGTTCGGTACGGTGAACCCATGGACAGCGACCGCGCCGGTCTCCGGGAGCGCAAGAAGCACGAAACGCGCATCGCGCTGAGCTGGGCGGCGATCCGGCTGACCGTCGAACGCGGCTTCGACAACGTCCGCATCGAAGACATCGCCGCCGAAGCCGGGGTGTCCACCCGGACCTTCAGCAACTACTTCGGCAGCAAGGGCGAGGCCATCGTCGCCCGGCACCACGACCGGGCCCGGGCGATCGCCGCCGCGCTGCGCGAACGGCCGGCCGGGGAGCCGATCTGGGACGCCATCACCCAGGCCGCCCTCGAGGGGTTCGCCCTCGGCGAACCCCTGCCCAGCAAGGGCGTCGCCGACCGGGCGTGGGTGGAGGGGCTGCGGCTGATGGTCGCCGAACCCACGCTGCAGGGCGAGTTCCAGAAGGCCGGCGCGGCGGCCGAAGCGGAGTTCGCGCTCGTCGTCGCCGAACGCACCGGCACCGATGTCGCCCGGGACGTCTACCCGCGGCTCGTCGCGGGGGTCGTCGGGGCCGCGCTCAACGTCGTCACCCAGCAGTGGCTCCTCGCCGAGCCGTCGCAGTCGATGGAAAGCGTCCTGCGGGACGTGTTCGGGCGGCTCGCCGCCGGCCTGCCCGCCCCGCGCTAGACCTCGCCGCACACGCCCGGGCCACGCCGGGCTGCTTCGGCGTGCCCATTTTCCCTGCCACCACGAGGAGTTCCGCCATGGAAGACGTCGTCATCGCCGGAGCCGGTCCCAACGGCCTCATGCTCGCCTGCGAACTCGCCCTCGCCGGGATCCGCCCGCTGGTCCTGGAACGGCTGCCCGAGCCGACCACCGAAAACCGCGCCAACGGTCTCGTCGGCCAGGTCGTGCGCCTCCTCGACCGCCGCGGCCTGCACGACCGGCTGGCCGGCCCGCTTTCCCCGCCCGCACCGGCGTTCGTCTTCGGCGGGATGCGGCTCGACCTCACCCTCGCCGACCCCAACCCGCTGCACATCCTCCAGGTGCCGCAGCGGCGCGTCGAGGCGATGCTCGGCGAACGCGCCGCCGAACTCGGCATCGAGGTCCGCCGCGGCCACGAGCTCACCGGCCTCACCCAGGACGCCGACGCCGTCACCCTCGAAGTCGACGGCCCCGACGGGCCCTATCGGCTGCGGACCCGGTACCACGTCGGCGCCGACGGCGGCCGCAGCGTCACCCGCAAGCTCGCCGGCATCGACTTCCCCGGCGTCACCGAAGACCGCTCGCTCTCCTACACCGCCAACGCCACCGTGCCCGCGGAATTCGCCGATCCCGCCTCGGGCGGCCTGCGCGTTCCGGGACACGGCGTCATCCCGCCGTTCTTCCACTACCGCACCGAAACCGGCCTGTTCGTCTACGCGCCGTTCCCCGCCGGCCCGCTGATCAGCAGCATGGAGCGGGCCGACGGCGAAGAAGAGCCCGGCGACGAGCCGCCGATGACCCTCGACGAACTGCGCGCGAGCGTCGAACGGGTCCTCGGCTTCGCCCTGCCGATCGAGCCGCCGGCCGGGGACGGACCGCACCTGCTGCGGCGGCTGCGCGGGCGCAACACGCGACTGGCGGCGAAGTTCCGCGAAGGGCGCGTGCTCCTGGTCGGCGACGCCGCTCACGTCCACTCCGCGATCGGCGGTCCCGGCCTCAACCTGGGCCTGCAGGACGCCGCCGGGCTCGGCTGGAAGCTCGCCGCCACGCTGCACGGCTGGGCGCCCGCGGGCCTGCTTGACACCTACGAGAGTGAACGTCGTCCGGTGGCCGAGCGCGTCGTCATGCACACCCAGGCGCAGTCCGCGCTGGTCGCGCCGGGCCGCGACGTCACCGCGCTGCGCGAGCTGTTCGGCGAGCTGCTGCGGCTGCCCACCGCGGTACGGCACATCGCGGACCTCATGTCCGGCGCCGACGTCCGGTACGAGCCGGCCACCGGTCACCCGCTGGAGGGCCGCTGGGCCCCGGACCTCGTCCCGGCCGAGCTGACCCGGGCGGCCCGGCCGGTGCTGTTGGACTTCACCGGCTCGCTCGGCGACGAGCTGCGCGGCTGGCGCGACCGGATCGAGCTCGTGCCCGGCGTGGCACCGGACGAGGTGACGGCGTTGCTGGTCCGCCCCGACGGGTACGTGGCCTGGGCGTCCGGCTCGGCCACCCCCGACGACGCGGACCGCAAGGCCCTGCGGACCGCCCTCGAACGCTGGTTCGGCGACCCGCTTGACGCGTAGGAGATCTCCTACGTAATGTCGGTGGCATGACGATCACCCACGTGCAGTTCCTGACCCTGCCGGTCGCCGACCACGTCCGCGCGCGGGACTTCTACGTCGGCAAGCTCGGTTTCGAAGCCCTCGTCGACCGCCGCACGCCCGAAGGCGGCCGGTTCGTGCTGGTCGCGCCCCGGGGGGCGAAGACCGGCGTGGTCCTCACCGACCAGCAGGTCACCGGCGTCGGCGGCGGGCCGCAGCACTTCCAGCTGCAGTCCACCGACCTCGACGCCGACGTCGCCGCGCTGCGGGCGGCCGGGGTCGAGGTCGCCGACCCGGAAACCCGGCCGTGGGGCCGCGCGACGTCGTTCCGGGACCTCGACGGCCACACCCTCGGCCTGCTCGAGCCGTCAGACTTCGGCGCCGTGCCGCGCTGATGCCGGTCAACGACGACGTCTTCGCCGCGCTGGCCAGCCCGGCGCGGCGCGAGGTGCTGCGGCTGCTGCTCGAGGGCCCGATGGCCGCCGGCGCGATCGCCGAGCGGTTCGCGATGGCCCGGCCCAGCCTTTCGGAACACCTGCGGGTGCTGCGGGAGGCGGGCCTGGTCACCGAGCAGCGGCAGGGCCGCAACCGCGTCTACCGCCTCGACGCCGCCCCGCTGGAAGAGGTCGCGGACTGGCTGACCCCGTACGAGCGCTTCTGGCGCACCAAACTCGCCGCCCTGCGCGACCTGCTGGACGAGGAGGACGACCGGTGACCGACGACGATCCGGCCGCGGTCCACGTCGAGCAGTTCCTCGCCCACCCGGCGGCCAAGGTGTGGCGGGCCCTGACCGAACCGGACCTGCTCGAACGCTGGCTCGGCATGCCCAACGACATCAGGCCCGTGGTGGGGCACCGGTTCGAGCTGCTGGCCGAGCCGGTGCCGGCGGCCGGGTTCGCCGGCGGCCCGGTGGCGTGCGAGGTCCTCGAAGCCGAGCCCGAGCGCAAGCTCAGCATCCGCTGGGGTCCGCAGTGGACGGTCACCTGGCGGCTCGAACCGGAGGGTACCGGCACCCGGCTGTTCCTCAGCCACGAAGGATTCGACCCGGACGACGAGTCCCAGCGCGTCTCGCGGCGGATCATGGGCTCGGGCTGGCGCTCCCACGTGCCGCGGGCCTTGGCCCGGTTGCTGGACACGCTGCCCGGGCCGCCCCCGCTACCATCGGGTGGTGAACCCCGCCGCCGCTGAACCCGATGCGTCGAAACCCCTGCGCGCCGACGCCCGGCGCAACCGGGCGCGCGTGCTGGAAGCGGCCGAGAGCGTGTTCGCCGCCAAGGGCACCGGGGCCCCCACCGAGGAGGTGGCGCGGGTCGCCGGCGTCGGCATCGGCACGGTGTTCCGGCACTTCCCGACGAAGGAGGCGCTGCTCGAAGCGGTGCTTTTCGCCCGCCTGCGGCGGTTCGTCGACGAGGCCGAGGCCGCCGTCGAGGCGGAGTCCGCGGACCCGGGTGCCGCGTTCTTCGCCTTCCTCACCAGCTGGGTGGAGATGTCGAGCGCGAAGAACGCCTACTTCGAAGCCCTCACCGCGGCGGGGGTGACGGTCCCGGTGGCGAAGTCCGACATCGGCGCGCGGCTGATGTCGGCGCTGGGCGTGCTGCTGTCGCGGGCGCAGGATGCCGGCGCGGTCCGCGGCGACCTCGTGGCCGGCGAGCTCATCCCGGTGATCATCGGCGTCGCGCGGGCCGCCGAGTACGCGGGCCCGGACGCGCCCCTGCGCGACCGGGCCGTGGCGATCCTCTTCGACGGCCTCCGCCCGTCAGCGGGGCAGCGGCGCTGAGTCCACCGGCGCCAGCGCCGGGCGTTTCGCGGTGAGCGTGTCGCCGGAGGACTCGCCCCGCAGCCGCCGGCGCACCCACGGCAGCGCGTGGTCCTGCGCCCACTTCAGGTTCTGACTGCGGCGCGCGGCCGGGCTCAGCACCTCGCGCGGCCCGAATTCGGTGGCGGTCAGCGGGTGTTCGACGCCGAGCGCGGCCAGCACGGCGATGGCGACCTCGGTGTGGCCGTACGGGTTGAGGTGCAGCCGGTCCGGCGCCCACAGCCGCCGGTCGCGCAGCTGCCGCATGGCCCACATGTCCACCAGCAGGGCGTCGTGGCGGACGGCGATGGCGCGGACGAACTCGTTGTAGATGGCGACCCGGCCCCGCATCCTGCGGAACAGCGCGTCCTCGACCCCGTCGACCCCGGTGAACAGCACCAGCCGCGCCCCGGTCGCCCGGATCCGCGCGACGGCGGCTTCGTAGTCGACCATCAGCCCGTCGATGTTGACCTTGGGCCGCATCAGGTCGTTGCCGCCGGCGTAGAGGGTGACGAGGTCGGGTGCCATGGCCAGCGCGGGTTCGAGCTGCTCGCCCAGGATCTGCGGCATCAGCTTGCCCCGGATCGCGAGGTTGGCGTACCGGAACCCGGGCTCGCGCGCGGCGAGCTGCTCGGCCACGCGATCGGCCCACCCCCGCACCCCGTTCGGGGCGGCGGGGTCGTCGTCACCGACGCCTTCGGTGAACGAGTCCCCCAGGGTCACTAAGCGCTTGCTCATGTGTCCAGTGTAGGCAGAGCGGCGACCTGGGCTCGCCGGGGACCGTGCCTCGAACTCGGCTGCGGCACCGGCGCCCACGCCGGCCGGATCCGGGACCTCGGCCGCACTCCGCTCGGGGCCGACTTCGGCGCGGTCCTGGTGTTCGAGCACGGCGCGCCGACACCGGCGGTCCTGGCGTGGCGCGCGAGGAAGCCTAGGCGCTGAGCTGCCGGGCCCGGTGGTCGGCGACGTGCACCCGCGTCGCACACCGCGTCGAGCAGAACCGGCGACGCCCGTTGCGCGAAGTGTCGACGTACGCCGTCTGGCAGCCTTCGCGGCTGCAGAGGCCCAGGCGGTCCGGGGCCTCGCACACCAGGTGGGCCAGGCCGCCCGCGGTGTACGCGCGGACCCGGCCCACCGGACCCGCGTCCGCCGCCGAGTAGTGCAGGTGGGGTGGCTTGCCGTCGTGGGTGGTGATGTACGGCCGGCACGCCGCTTCGGCCAGCAGGTCGTTGACCAGGTCCGGCCGGTCGGCCGGGGGCGCGGCGAACACCGGCCGCAGCCGGTCCGCCCACGCCCCGATCCGGGCTGCTTCGTCGGCCGTCAGCCCCTTGATGGCCATGCCGTTGCCGACCATGCCGTCGAGGAGCTCGCTCGCCGACCCGGCGTTGACCAGGTCGGCGGCCACGAGCGCGGCCGGGCCGCCGTAAGGGTTGAAGTGCACTGACCCATTACAGCACGATCGGGGCATGGATCGGAACCGTTGCCCCCGCTGCGGCTGGCCGCTCGCCGAACTCACCGCGGCGCGGCCCGTCACCCACCGGCTCGACTACGTGCGTTGCGTCTGCGGCAGCTGGCTCGCCCGCCTCGACGGCGAGGTCGTCGGCGCCACCCGCGCGCGCCTGACCCCGTGAAGCGGCGTCAGGTGGCCAGGGTCGCCACCGGCTCCACGCCGTAGGTGTGCGCGTAGCCGTTTTCGGTGCCCACCAACAGCTCCACGACGTCGAAGTAGCGGTCCCAGAAGGGGGTTTCGCGCAACGCGTCGATCAGCAGCCGGTAGGCCTCGTGGTCGTCGGCTTCCCAGACCCAGATGTCGGTGACCCGCGCCGAGTAGAACTCCGTGTCGTAGAAGCGGGACCGGACGCCGTGGGTGCGGGCCTCGATCACCGGGACGACCTCGGTGGTGAAGGCGTGGATGCGTTCGGCGACGGACATCGCCAGCCACTCGGTTGTGGTCTTGACCAGCACGAACGCGGTGACCGGGAGCTTATCGGGCATCGACGGCCTCCATGGTGACGAGCGGCTTGAGCACGTCCGAGCACCACTGGGCGAACCCGGTACCCGCGCGCGGACTGCGCTCGGCACCCGCGTCCAGGCCCTCGTCCTTGGCCCGCTTCATTTCGACCATGCCCTCGACGAAGGTCGCGTCGAGGCCGTAGCCGAGCATCGTGGACCGCAGGTCGTCGAGCGATTCACGCTGGTAGCGGACCGGGCGGCCCAGTTGCTCGGTCATGATGGCGGCCAGGTCGCCGGGCGCGAGGTCCTCCGGGCCGAGCACCGGGACACTGCCGGTGCCGGACCACGAGCGGTCCAGCAGCAGCCTCGCCGCGGCCGCGGCGATGTCGGCGACGGCCACCAGCGGAGCCTTCCGGTCCGCGGCGACGGTGTCGGTGAAGACGCCACGCTCCCGGAGGGACTCGGCCTCCTCCAGCAGGTTCTCGTAGAAGGACGGGCAGGACAGGGCGCGGTAAGCGACGCCGGAGCCGGCGATCAGGTCGTCCACGGCCAGGGACGCGGTGACCAGCCCGGCCTTTCCGGCGAGCGGCGTGCCGCGGCCGAGCGCCGAGACGCCGACGACGTGGCCGACACCATGGGCGGCGAACGCCCGCGCGGCCGGGCGGGTGAAGCCGCGGTACGCCTGCTCGGGCGGGACCGAGCCGTCCGGCGGCACGAGCCAGAAGACGGCGTCGGCGCCGGCGAAGGCCCGGTCGACGGTCTCGGCGTCGCCGTGCGAGCCGGTGACGACCTCGACGCGGTCGCGGACGGCCTCGGGCAGCCGGGCCGGGTCGCGGACCACGACGCGCAGCTTCTCGCCGGAGTCGGCTTCGAGGAGCAGGGACAGCAGCCGTCGGCCGACGTTCCCGGTGGGGGCGGTGATGACGATCATGAAAACCTCGGTCTGGGTCGGATCGGTGGGACCCCTCCAGCCTGCTGACCGGCACCGCATTGCCACAATGGGAACTTCAGCATCCCATCATTGCCTGAAACGGAACAATGCCGGTGAGCACCCTCGACGCGAATCTGGCCGTCGCCCTCGACGCCCTTTTGACCGAACAGAGCGTCACACGCGCGGCCGCGCGGCTGCAGACGTCCCCGGCGGCGATGAGCCGCACCCTCGCCCGCCTGCGCCGGGTGCTGCAGGACCCGCTCCTCGTGCGCGCCGGCCAGGCGATGGTGCCGACCCCGCGCGCCGAGGCGCTGCGGGAGGAGGCCGCCGCGGTGGTCCGGCGGCTCGAGGCGCTGCTCACCCCGAGCGGCGGCATCGACCCCGCGGTCCTGCGCCGCACCTTCACCGTCCAGACCTCGGACCTCGTGGGCGCGGCCCTGGCGCCGGGCCTGCTCGAGCTGGCCCGCCGCGAGGCCCCGGGCGTCTCGCTGCGGGTGCTGGCCGAGGAGTGGGAGGCCGGTCCCGCGCTGCGCGAAGGCCGGGTCGACCTGGAGATCGGGGCCATCGACCACGTCGACCCGGAGACCCGGGTGGAGGACCTGGTGCAGCTGCGGATGGCGGCGGGCGTCCGGGCCGGGCACCCCCTCGACGGCGAAGCCCTGACCCCCGCCGGGCTGGCCGCGGCCGAGCACGTGGCGGTCAGCCGCAAAGGCCGGTTCACCGGGCCGCTGGACACGGCCCTGGCCGAGCACGGTCTCGGCCGGCGGGTCAGCGTCGTGCTGCCCGGCCATCTGGCGGCGATGGCGCTGGCCGCGGCCGGTGACCTGGTGTGCCTGGTGCCGGCCGGACGCCCGGGCGAGCCGCCGTCACCGCTGGCCGCGGCGGCCCGCGCGATGGGGCTGCGCCTGCTGGACATCCCGCTGCCGCTGCCGCCGCTGGTCATCGGGATGGCGTGGCACCCGCGCCACACCGCCGACGGCGGGCACCAGTGGCTGCGCGGTGCCGTGCGCCGGGTGCTCCGCCCGTGACGGGCTCAGAGGTCGAGCGCGCCCGCGGCGTTGTCGTTCCACTGGTCGACGCGGCGGATGTATTCGTAGAGCGCGCGGCTGCCGCGCACCCAGCGGCCCTGGTCGGCGATCGCGAGGTCGTCGGCCCCGGCACGGCGGGCCTCGGTGGCGAACCCGGAGCGCAGCGAGTGCCCGGTCACCGGGTACGGCAGGCCCGCGCGCACCCCGGCCCGGGTGAGGATCTGGTTGACGCCGGTGGTGGTCAGCGCGGGCACCCCGACGTTGCCGTGCCGGTCGACGCGGCGGAACGCCGGCCCCTCGGTGATCCCGGCCCCCGAGCGCCACGCCTGCCACGCCCGCACGGGATCGGTGTCGAGGCTCTCGCGCCGCGGGACGACCATGTCGCCGGTGCTCTTGCCGTGCCGGACGGTCACCGCCAGGCCCCGGTCGACGACCGGCTGCACGTCGGTGACCAGCAGGTTCGCCAGGTCGGAGCAGCGGGCGGCGATGGGGAAGCCGATCAGCAGCATCGCCCGGTCGCGGGCGCCGGCGAGGGTGTCCGGGCACGCGCGCGACATCGCCCGCAGGTCGGTGAGGGTGACCATGGTGGCCTTGCCGCGGCCGCGCTGGATCCCCTCCCAGGCCAGCCGCTGCCGATACCCCTTCAGGGCCCGCCACGCCGCGCGGCTCGCTTCCGGATCGACGACGACCTTGTGGTGGCGCAGCCCGGCGAGCGCCCCGGTGAGGCGCCGTTCGATCGTCGAGGGCGCCGCCGGCGCGGCCCGTTCGGGGACCTCGGGCACGGCGCGTTCGCCCGGCCGCAGCGTGCGTCCGCGTTCGAGCCAGACGACGAACCCGGTCAGCGCGCCGATCGACGCCGACAGCGGCGGGATCCCGGCTTCGGCGGTGTAGTCCTGCCACACCTGCCAGTCCTGGGCGTAGGCCTTGAGCGTGTTCGGCGGCCGCTGCTCGTCGACGTGCCGGGCGGCCGCGGCGTCCAGCAGCGCCAGCCGGTCCTGCGGGCCGAGCGCGACGTCGATCACCGGTTCCAGATCGGGCACGCGCCGAGGTTACGGGAAAATCCTCGCGGGGAGTGTCGATCCGCGCCGGGCCCGTTCGTGTCAGCGGTGACGGCACCCGATCCGAGGAGGACGACGTGAAGCAGTACCTGCTCAGCATCTACCAGCCCGACGGCCCGGCCCCGGAGCCGGAGGTGCTCGAAGGCATCGCCCAGGAGCTCGACGCGCTCAACGCCGACCTCAAGGCCGCCGGGGCCTGGGTGTTCGCCGGTGGCCTGCACCCGCCGTCGACCGCGACCGTGCTGCGGGCCGGCGACGGCGGCACCCTCGTCACCGACGGGCCCTACACCGAAGGCAAGGAACACCTCGGCGGGTTCACCATCATCACCGCGCCGGACCTCGACGCCGCCCTCGCCTGGGGTGGCCGGCTCGCCGACGCCGTCGCGCCCCTGCCGGTCGAGGTGCGGCCGTTCCGCGGATGAGCGTCGAGGCGGTCTACGCCGCCGAGTACGGCCGGGCCGTGTCGGTGCTCGTGCGGGTCTTCGGGGACATCGACATCGCCGAGGAAGCCGTGCAGGACGCCTTCGCCGAAGCGGTCCGGCGGTGGCCGTCGGCCGGGCTGCCGCCGAGCCCGGCCGGCTGGATCATCACCACCGCCCGCAACCGGGCCGTCGACCGCCTGCGCCGCGAGGCCGCGCGGGCGGACAAGCAGGCCCAAGCCGCCCTGGTGCACGCCACAGCCGACCCGGTCGAGGAGGGCGCCGTGCCCGACGAACGGCTCCGGCTGATCTTCACCTGCTGCCACCCCGCGCTGGCCCGGCCCGCGCAGGTCGCGCTGACGCTGCGGCTGCTCGGCGGCCTGACCACCACGGAGATCGCGGCCGCGTTCCTGGTCGCCGAACCCACCATGGCCCAGCGGATCGTGCGGGCGAAGAACAAGATCCGCGACGCCGGCATCCCCTACCGCGTCCCGCGCGACGCGGACCTGCCCGCGCGGCTGGCCGCGGTGCTCGGTGTGCTGTACCTGATCTTCAACGAGGGATACACGGCCAGCGCGGGAGAGGACCTGGTCCGCGACGACCTGTGCCGCGAGGCGATCCGGCTCACCCGCGCCCTGGCCGGGCTGATGCCCGACGAGCCCGAGGTGCAGGGGCTGCTGGCGCTGATGCTGCTCATCCAGTCGCGCCGCGCCGCGCGGACCACCGCCGGCGGCGCGCTCGTGCTGCTGGCCGATCAGGACCGGGCCCGGTGGGACGCGGAGCTGATCGCCGAAGGCCAGGACATCGTCCGCCGCTGCCTGCGCCGCAACCAGCCGGGCCCGTACCAGATCCAGGCGGCGATCCAGGCCGTCCACAGCGACGCGCCCACGGACTGGGCGCAGGTCAAGGCCCTCTACGACCAGCTGCTCGCCGTGACGCCGACGCCCGTGGTGGCGCTGAACCGGGCGGTCGCGGTCGCCGAGGCCGACGGCCCGGCCGCGGCGCTGGCCCTGGTCGAGGCCCTCGACCTGCCCCGGTTCCCGCTGCTGCACGCGATCCGCGCCGACCTGCTGGAGCGCCTGGGCCGGCCGGCCGAAGCCGCCGCAGCCTACGCGGCGGCGATCGAGCTGACCGGCAACGCCGCCGAGCGCGACCTCCTGCGCACCAAGCTTCAGGGCGTGGCGGGGGCGAGCACGTAGGAGAACCGGCGCACGCGTGGCGCCCAGGTCTGGAACACGCTGATGTCGGGCAGCGTGATCGGCGGCGTGAGTTCGGTCAGGCTGCGGTGCAGGTGGGCCCACTGCGCGACCTCGGCGGCGGGGATCGGGCCGATGGCTTCGCTGTGCCACCGCTCGTTGTTCTCGACCGGCTGCAGGTCCGCCACGAAGTCGGGCCACGGGGTCCGCGGCGCGCGCCGGAGCAGGGCGTCGGCGAACCGGCCGAGCAGGCGTCCGTGCGCGGTGCCCGTCCCGAGCAGCACGGCCACGGCCTCGAACTCGCCGTCGAGGAAGGCGGACGCCGCCGACAGGTCCCGCGTCGCCCGCAGCATCCGGTAGAGGTTGATCAGGCGTTTCGCGTCCCGGGGCGTGTCGATCAGCCCGTCCAGACCGGCCAGCAGGGCGATCTCGGGTTCGGTCAGGGGACGCGCCGGGGCCGGCGGCTCGGCCGGGTCCAGCTGCGCGGCCACCTGCGAGCCGGGCTCGACCGGCAGGTCGGTGACCGGCCGGTCCCACGTGGCCGCCGGTTCCGGTGCCCGCTCCCGCTCCGGCTTCGGTGCTGGTTCCGGTGCCGGGGCGGCCGGCGGTTCGGCCAGCCCGTCCAGCAGCCGCCGCAGGCTGCCGGCGGGCATCCGGGGCAGGACCAGCGGGATGTTGAGGATCTTCTCCAGGTAGTCCTCGGGGGTCACGTGCCACCCGTCGGCCCGCACGACGGGGTCGGCTTCGATCAGCCGGTCGTAGTGCGAGCTCAGCGACCGCAGCAGCCAGCGCGGGTCCACGCCGACCACCACCACGAACAGGTCGAACGCGAGCAGCAGGTGCACCGCCTGCAGCACGTCGACGACCTGGCCGGGGCTGCAGCGGTCGAGGTCGTCGATGTAGAGCACGATCCGGTCCAGCGGCCGGGCGCCGTCGTCGCCGCCGGCGGTCATCAGCGCGACGAGCTTCTCGAAGTCCTTGCGGATGGTGGAGATCAGGCCCAGGTTGCCGTGGTAGTCGTCGGTGCGGGACCGTTCGGCGAGGAAGGCGTAGAGCCGCCGTCCGGGCGTCAGCTCGGCGAGCTGGCGGCCCAGCTCGCCGATCCGGTCGACGACCTCGGCCAGCTGCCGTTCGGCGATCTGCTGCTCGGCGTCGGCCCGGCGCAGGGCGGCCAGCTCCCGGCGCGTGGTGTCGTCGAGGCCGTTCTGCAGGTCTTCGGCGAGGACCCGCAGCCGCCGCAGCCCGCCGGAGGCCAGGCGCACGAGCGAGAGCCCGGTGGTGACGAGGGCGGCGACCACGGCCCCGACGCCGATCAGCCAGCTGCGGACGTCCGGGACGAACGCCGTGAGGGCCACCCCCGCCAGCAGCACGATCCCGGCGACGACCAGCGCGGTCCGGCCCTGGCGGTACCGCGAAATCCGGCTCAGCTCCTCGGCTTCCTCCCGCGTTTCGCGGAGTTCGCCGGCCAGCAGCCGGCCCTGCTCGGCCACGTCATCGACGCCGAGCTTCCGCCACACCTCGGCGTACTGCTCCCGCAGCACCGGCGACTTCCTCAGCGCCCGGACCAGGTCGAGGGCCCGGGTCCGGCGGCTGCTGCGCGCTTCGCCGATCTTGAGTTTCAGGGCGGCGGCTTCGGCCTGGGCGCGCTCGGTCACCGCGGTCAGCTGTTTGCGCTGTTCCAGCTCGCCGGCCAGCCGGTCGCGCAGCCGGGCGCGTTCACGCAGCAGGGCCTGGTGTTCCTCGTCCGGTTCGCCCGGTTGCCGGACCGGCTCGGCGAGCTGGCGGAAGATCTCGTCACCAAGGCTGGCCCAGAGGTTCGCGTCCGCGTAGTGCCAGGCGTTGAACCCGACCTGCGCGATCTTCCGGCACTGACCGGGCCCGCCTTCGAGGGCTTTGACCTGGCCGCGCAGCATGCCCATGAAGAAGCTCTTCCCGGCGCCCCACTCGCCGAACACCCCGATCGACAGCGGCAGCGGCGTGTCCTTCGCGGCGATCACCGTGGCCAGCATGGAGACGTAGGGCTTGACGCCGAGGTGGTCGCGGGTCAGCGGGATGCATTCGTTGGGGTCGACGAGGTCCCTGGCCAGCCCGCCGGCGAGTTCGTCGGCGGCGTACCCGCCGGCGGTGGTGCGTTTCGGGATGCGGGCGGCGGTCCACTGTTCGGCGATGGTCTCGACCTGGTCTTCGCGCAGGGAGAAGAAGATCACCCGGCGCACGGCGGTGTGTGCGGCGAGGGCGCCTTCGATGAGGGCGTCGGCCGAGGTCCGGGCGTTCATGCCCAGCTGGCCGGTGGCGAACAGGGGCAGCGCGACGGAGGTGGCCCCGGCTTCGGCGGCGGCGAGGATCGCGGCTTTCGAAGCCGTGGCGATCGCCTTGGTGGTCACCGAATTGAGCTCGTCGGGGGAGTGGGGGGTCGCCAGCACGGCCCAGCGCACGCGAAGCCCGTCACCGTGCTCGCCCAGGTAGAGCAGCGCGGGTGCTTCGGGGGTGATCTCGCCGAGCGCGATCGAGTTCCACTCCGCGTCGGGGAACTCCGCCTCCACGGCGGAGGCGAGCTGGCCGAACCCCGCGCCCACGGAGACCGCCAGCGCTTCCACCGGCAGCTCCCAGGGGCGGTTGATCAGCGCGACGCCGTAGGAGACGCCGTCGGCGGTCGAGAGCGAGGTCACCTTGGGCGGCTCGGAGGGGTGCACAGTTTCAGACTCGCCCATCGACCCTCCGTCGTTACGCCGGGGTCGACCTCGGTGTTCTGAGTTGGGATATGTAACCTTATCCGAACTCAAGGGGTTCTTCGGTTATCTTTTTATTTTGAACAGCAGCTTCTCGTTCTGATTAGAAGCTTTGCTAGAGTCCTGATCATGACGGAAGACGCAGGTCAGGCGCGGGTGTGCGAGTACCGGAGGTGCGGGGCGCCGCTGCCGCCAGCGGTGGGGCGCGGGAGCCGGGCCCGCTTCTGCCAGGACGGCAAGACCTGGGGGCGGCGCAGTCTCAGCTGCCGCGACGCCGAGGCCGTGCTGTCGGACGCCGAGTCGCTGCGGGAGAGCGACACCGAACTGGACGACACGGCGGTCACCGCGCTGGCGGGCCAGGTCGACCGGGTGCTGGAACCGGCCCGGGGGCTCGTGGAGACCCTCACGACCCTGCGCCACCAGCTCGAGGCGACGACCGCCGCCGCGCTGGCCGAACGGGACGCGGCCGTGGCCGAGGCCGACGAACACCGGCTGCAGCGCGGCCGCGCCGACGCCGAAGCCGCCCAGGCCCGCGACACCGCGGAGACGGCCGTCGCCGCGGCTGCCTCGGCGGAGCAGGAGAAGGCGGCCGCCCTGCGGGAGCGCGACGAGGAGCGGGCCGCCCGGCGTGCCGCGGTCCAGGAGCAGCAGCGCGTCGAAGGGCAGCTGGCGGCGGTACGGGACGAACTCGCCCGCGTCGCGGATCGGGCCGACGCCACCGCGGCTCTCGCCGGCGAACGCGCGGCGGTGATCGCCACGGTGACCGCCGAACTGGCCGCCGCCCGGACCGCGCTCGACGAGGAACGCGGTCGCGGTCAGGCCGCCGCGGCGCGGGCGCAGGCGGCCGAAACCCGCGCCGACGCCGTCCAGGACCGGTTCGACGCCGCCCGCGCCGACCACGCCCGGGCGGTCGCGGACCGGGAAGCCGCCCTCGACCGGGCCCGCGCCGACGCCGAGCGCCGGCAGGCCGGGTTCGACCAGCGGCTGGCCGAACTGCAGGCGGCGCACGAGCAGACCGTCCGGTCGATGCACGAAACCACGACGAACCTCGGCGCCGAACTGCGTGCCGCACTGGGCCGGGCCGACGCTGCCGAGCGAGAGCTGGGTGGCGTGCTCACCGCACTGCGGGAGACATCCGAGCTCCCGGAAACACTTAAGCAGTTACTTGACCGTCGGCCGGAGGAGCATTAACTTAAGTAGGTGCTTAACCATGAGGAGTCGCTCGACCTGGTGTTCCGCGCCCTGGGCGACCGGACGCGGCGGGCGCTGGTGGAGCGGCTCGTGCGCGGTCCGGCGTCGGTCAGCGAGCTGGCCGAGCCGCTGGCCATGTCGCTCGCCGCGGTCGTGCAGCACCTGCAGGTGCTGGAGACGGCCGGGATCGTGCGGTCGGAGAAGGTCGGGCGCGTGCGGACCTGCCGGATCGAACCGGAGGCGCTGCGCACGGCCGAACACTGGCTGGGGCGGCAGCGCACCACGTGGGAGAGCAAGCTCGACCGGCTCGGCGACCTCCTCGCCGAGCCGCCCGGA
The DNA here is from genome assembly GCF_040609695.1 of Amycolatopsis sp. NPDC004625. Taxonomy (NCBI): domain Bacteria; kingdom Bacillati; phylum Actinomycetota; class Actinomycetes; order Pseudonocardiales; family Pseudonocardiaceae; genus Amycolatopsis; species Amycolatopsis sp. NPDC004625. Next base: position 14,464 of record NZ_JBEXKX010000060.1, on the reverse strand, counting down.
ACGTCGGAAGGGAGCACGTCATGACCGTCCTGCACAGCACGTTCAGCCTGGAGCGCACCTACCCCGTGCCGCCGGAGCGGGTGTTCGCGGCCTGGGCCGACCCGGCGGCGAAGCGGCGCTGGTTCGTCCCCGACGGCACGCACGGCCTCGATTTCCGGGTCGGCGGCACGGAGACCGTCGACGCCCGCGGCCCGGACGGCACGCCGCTGAACGTCGTTTCGACCTACCACGACATCGTGCCGGACCGTCGGATCGTCTACGCCACGACGCTCAGCGGCGGCAAGGCGCTCGCGACGGTCTCGGTCACCACCGTGGAGCTGCACGCCGAGGGCGGCGGCACGCGGCTGGTCCTGACCGAGCAGGGCACGTTCCTCGACGGCGCGGAGAAACCGGAGTGGCGCGAGCAGGGCACGGGCGACTGGCTCGACCGGCTGGGCGAAGCGCTGGGGTGACCTACCGCGCCGGAGCGCGATAGGCCTGCGGGCTCACCCCGAACTCGCGTTTGAAGGCCGCGCTCAGGGCGAACGCGCTGCCGTAGCCGACGTCACGGGCGACCGAGGCGATCGTCGCGTCCGGTTCCTGGCGCAGCCGGTCCGCGGCCAGCGCGAGCCGCCAGCCCGTCAGGTACGCCATCGGGGTCTCGCCGACCGTCGCCGCGAACCGGCGGGCCAGCGCGGCCCGGGACACGCCGACGTCGGCGGCGAGCTTGGCGACCGTCCACGGTTCGGCCGGCTGGTGCTGCAGCAGCCGCAGGGCCTGGCCGACCACCGGGTCGTCGTGGGCGCGGTACCAGGCCGGCGCGCTGGTGTCCGGCCGGTCGAACCAGGCCCGCAGCGCGGCGATCAGCAGCAGGTCCAGCAGCCGGTCGAGGACGGCTTCCTGGCCGGGGACGTCCCGGCCGATCTCGGCGGCGAGCAGCCCGGCCAGCGGGGTCGGCCAGTCGGCGGCGCGCAGGACGATCAGCGCGGGCAGCGCGGCGACGAGCTTGCGGCTGATCTCGCCCGCCATGCCGTAGGTGCCGGTGAGCAGCACGACCGGGCCGCCGGTACCCCAGGTGCGCACGCCGAGGTCGGCGTAGGCGGTGAGGTGACCGCCGTCGGGGGTGCGGCACTCCTGGCCGGGCAGGATCACCGCCTGCGGCGGCGTCGACGGGTGGTCGGCGACCAGGTACGGGTCCGGGCCGCGCGCGATCGCGACGTCGCCTTCGCCGAGCAGGACGGCCTCGCCGGTGTCGGGCACGATCCACCCTTCGCCGCGCACCACCGACACCACGGTCAGGGGTGCCCGGTCCTCGATGCGCAGCGACCACGGCGGTGTGAGCACCGAGCGCAGCAGGAACGCGCCGTGGGCCCGCGGGCCGTCCAGCAAGGCAGCGAGGGGATCCATACGCCGGAGTGTAGACGCTGGAACATGGAATCAAGGGTCTTGACTATGGAGAGTCTCACCGCGGGCCGCTTGACTGATCGGCATGACAACGACATTCCTGGTGGTGGGCGGGACCGGCAAGACCGATCGCCGGGTGGCGGACCGGCTGCGGGAGCGCGGCGTGGCGGTGCGGAGCACGTCTCGGCGCGGGACGCCGCCGTTCGACTGGGGTGGCCGCGGCACGTGGGCGCCGGTGCTCGAGGGCGTCGACGCGGTCTACCTGACCTACTACCCCGATCTGGCGGTCCCGGCGGCGGCCGGGGACATCCGCGCGTTCACCGAGCTCGCGGTGGCGGCCGGCGTAGGGCACGTGGTGCTGCTGTCCGGCCGCGGCGAAGAACAGGCCGAGGTGTGCGAGGGGATCGTCCGGGACTGCGGTGCGGCGTGGACGGTGCTGCGGTGCAGCTGGTTCGCGCAGAACTTCAGCGAGCACTTCCTGCTGGACGCGGTGCGCGCCGGGCGGATCGCGCTGCCGGCGGGGACGGTGACCGAGCCGTTCGTCGACGTCCGCGACATCGCTGACGTCGCGGTGAAGGTGCTCACCGAGCCCGGGCACGCCGGGCGCCGGTACGAGCTGACCGGGCCGCGGCTGCTGAGCTTCGCCGACGCGGCCGCGGACATTTCGGCCGCTTCGGGGCGGGATGTCCGCTACCGTGCGGTTTCCCCGGCCGAGTTCGCCGCCGAGGCGGCCGCCCAGGGTGTGCCGGAGGCGGAGGTCGGCGCGCTGACCGAGCTGTTCGCCCACGTCCTCGACGGCCGGAACGAATCGGTGACCCAGGACGTGGCGGCGGTGCTGGGCCGGCCGGCGACGGATTTCGCCGATTTCGCCCGGGGCGCGGCGGCGACCGGGGTCTGGACGCGGTGAAGGGGACAGCGATGTCGACGGTGGTGCTGGTGGCCGCGCTGGTCGCGGCGGGGCTGGTCGCGGGGCTGTTCTACGCCTACGCCTGTTCGGTCATGCCGGGCCTGGCGCGCGGGGACGACAGGACGTTCGTGGAGGGGATGCGCGGCATCAACGTCGCGATCGTCAACCCGGTGTTCATGCTGACGTTCCTGGGTGCGCCGCTGCTGGCGGGGGTGGCGGTGTTCCTGAACCCCGGCCCGCGGCCGTGGGTGATCGCGGGGTTCGTGCTGCTGGTGGCGATGGTGGTGCTCACCGGTTTCGTGCACATCCCGCTGAACAACGCCCTCGACGGCGGCGGGGACGACTACGCGGCCGTGCGGGCGGCGTTCGAGGCGGTGTGGGTGCGCTGGAACGTGGTGCGCGCGCTGGTGAGCACGGCCGGGTTCGGGTGCCTGGTGGCGGCCGTGCTCACCGGGCGCGGTTAGCCGGCGAGGCGGAAGAGCAGGTCGGTCACCCACCGCGCGGGGTCCGGGACCTCGAGGGGGTTGGTGCGCAGCACCTCCAGGCGCCCGCCCCACGCTTCGCCGTCGGGAGCCTCGGTGCGGTCCCAGGTGAGGCCCTCGGCGGCGCCCCAGGCGAGGACGGCCTCGGTCGCGGCGGCCAGGCCGTCGGGGGCGCCGACGTAGGTGTCCAGGACGTACCGGCCGGCCGGGAGTTCGCCGAGGAAGGCGGGCTCGGCCGGGGTGTACTCGCCGTCGATCGGCACGCCGGCTTCGACGGTGAACCGCATTCCGGGGTGCAGCACGCGGTAGCGGAAGAACGGGGCGCCGGCCAGGGCGACGCCGCCGGCGGCGAGGGTGCCGATGAGCGGGGGCAGCCGGTCGGCGATCCGCGGGAATTCCGGGATCCCGAGGGTGGCGCGCTCGGCGACGTAGCGCTGGGCGGGCCGCTCGACGATGGCGGGCATCAGGCGAAGTCCTCCGGGCCGAGCATCGGGCGGACTTCGATGCTGCCGTAGCCGGCGGCGGGGTGGCGGGCGGCGAGTTCGAGGGCTTCGTCGAGGTCTTCGCAGTCGAGGATGACGAAGCCGCCGATCTGTTCCTTGGCTTCGGTGAACGGCCCGTCGGTGAGCAGCACTTCGCCGTCGCGGACGCGGACGGTGGTGGCTTCCGACGGCGGGCGCAGGCCACCGCCGCCGCGCACCTTGCCGGCGCGGGCCATGTCCTCGCTCCAGCCGCCGCAGCCGTCGGTGGCGTGTTCTTCGGCGGTGGCTTCGTCACCGCAGATCATCAGCAGGTACTGCATCTTCAGCATCCTTCCAGTACTTCGCGCAGCCGCGCGGCGAAGGCTTCCGGTGCGGTGGCGAACCCGCCGTGGCCGCCGGGGAACGTCTCGGTGCCGACGCCGAGGGCGGCGGCCAGGCCGCGGGCGGCCTGGTGGACCGGCAGCCCGGCGGATTCCGCGCCGATCGCGACCACCAGCCGCGCCGGGCTCGCCCGCACGGCGTCGAGGTCGGGGTCGGCGGCGCCGATCGCGGGCATCAGGTGGCCGAAGAAGTAGGCGAAGTTGCCTTCCGCGCCCGGGTCCAGCGGCGGGGCGGGGTCGACGCCGACGACCTTCATGAATGCGGCGTAGGCGGGGGCGAGGCCCTGGTCGCGGAAGAGGGCGGGGATGTCGGGTCCGGCCTGGGCGGGCAGGTAGCGGGTGACCGGCGGTTCGTGCAGGACGGCGGTGCGGACGTCGGAGGAGTGCCGGCGCAGGTGGTCGAGCAGGGTGAGCGCGCCGCCGCTGGAGGCCAGGACGTCGGCCGGGCCGACCTCGGCGAGCAGCCGGCGCACGTCGTCGGCGTGGTCGCCGATCGGGTCGGGGCCCGGGGGACCGTCGAGGGGGCTGCGGGACAGGCCGCGCGGGTCGTAGGTGACGACGGTGTGGTCTTCGGCCAGCAGCGGCCGGATGCGGGTGAACACCGCGGCGTCGGCGGGCCCGCCGGGGACGAGCAGCAGCACCGGGCCGCGGCCGTGGACGTCGTAGGTGAGGGTGGCGCCGGGGACGGCGAGGGTGGTCATGGGAGTGCCTCCGGTGGTCGGGCTTCACCCGCCCGACGAACGGCGCCCTCGGAGACCGACACCGATTCCGAAATTCTTCGCGTGAGGTAGCTGCGTTCGGCTTCGGTGCCGGCGAGGTCGCGGGCCCGGGCGTACCAGTGGGCGGCTTCGGCGTGGCGGCCGAGGCGGCGGAGGAAGTCGGCGCGGGTGGCGGCGAGCAGGTGGTAGCCCGCGAGGGGCAGGTCGTCGAGGAGGGCGAGCCCGGCCGCGGGCCCGTCGGCCATGCCGACGGCGATGGCCCGGTTGAGGTCGACGACGGCGCTGGGGACGTGCCGGCGCAGCTGGTGGTAGAGCCCGGCGATCTGGGGCCAGTCGGTGTCGGCGGGGTGGGCCGCGGTGGCGTGGCAGGCGGCGATGGCGGCCTGGATCTGGTAGGGCCCGGGCCGGCGGCGGCGCAGCGCGGTCTCCAGGACGGCCGTGCCTTCGGTGATCGCGGCGCGGTCCCAGCGGGCGCGGTCCTGCTCTTCGAGGGGGACGAGCACGCCGTCGGCGTCGACGCGGGTTTCACGGCGGGCGTGCTGGAGCAGCAGCAGCGCGAGCAGGCCGAGGACCTCGGGTTCGTCGGGCATCAGCCGGGCCAGGACGCGGGCGAGCCGGATCGCTTCGGCGGCGAGGTCGGGGCGGAGCAGGCCGGGGCCGGCGCTGGCGGAGTAGCCCTCGTTGAAGGTCAGGTAGAGCACGCCGAGCACGGCGGTGGTGCGTTCGGGCAGCAGGTGGGCGGGCGGGACGCGGTAGGGGATGCGGGCGTGGCGGATCTTGCGCTTCACCCGCACGAGCCGCTGGGACATGGTCGCTTCCGGGACGAGGAAGGCGCGGGCGATCTCGGCGGTGGAGAGCCCGGCGAGGGTGCGCAGGGCGAGCGCGACCTGGGCTTCGGTGGCCAGGGCGGGGTGGCAGCAGGTGAAGATGAGCCGCAACCGGTCGTCGGTGACGCCGCTGTCGTCGGGTTCGGGTGCGTCGGGGACGGGCATGCGGGCGGCCTCCCGGAGCTTGGCGGCGCCGACGGCGTCGCGGCGGAGCCGGTCGGTGGCGCGGTGGCGGGCGGCGGTGGTGAGCCAGGCGCCGGGCCGGTCGGGGACGCCGTCGCGGGGCCAGGTTCGCAGAGCGAGGGCGAAGGCCTCCTGGGCGCACTCCTCGGCGAGGTCCCAGTCGCCGGTGATCCGGATGAGCGTGGCCACGACCTGGCCCCACTCCTCCCGGAACGCCGCGGCGACCGCGGTCTCGACGTCCACCAACCCGCTCCTTCCCGCCGGTGTCAGTCCCCCGACGAACGGCCGGGTGCCGGACCGACAGCCACGGCGTGACACGCGCCGAACCCTTCGGCGCGGGCGACGATCCGGCCGCCGGCGACGCGGACGGCGGCCTCGGTGGCGTCGCTGACCGCGGTGACGCCGGCGGCCGCGGCGAGTTCGCCGGCCGCGTCGCAGACGATCCGCAGCCGCGGCCGGGCCGGGGGCGCGATCGCCTGGTCGAGGCAGCCGCGCAGGTCGGCGACGGCGAGCCGGGCCAGCGGGGCGAGTTCGCCGGGGTCGCTGGTGACGAGCACGGCGGTGACGGCGGCACCGGCGCGGACGGCTTCTTCGACGGCGGCGGCGCGGTGCAGGCCGAGGACGGTGATGACGCCGTCGCCGGGCCGGACGAGCTCGCCGGTCAGCAGGTCGGTCGCGGCCGGCGGGTGCCAGGGGCGGTCGTCGGGGCGGGCGGTGGTGGTGATCGGCGGCTCGGCGGGCCAGTCGTCGGCCAGGTCGAGGTCGAGCAGCGCGGCGCAGGCGGTGACCAGGTGGAACGGCTCGCCGAAGCCGGGTGCGGCGGCGGCCAGCTGGCTCGCGCCGTGCAGCGTGGTGAGCGCGCCTTCGGCGACCCGCACGAGCCGGCGGCCCGGGCGCAGGCGTTCGAGGGCGAGCCCGAGCAGGATCGCGTCGAGCCGCATGAGCTGTGCGTAGGGCCGGCGGGTGTGGTCGTCGGAGAGGATTTCCGGGAGCAGGTCGCGGGCGAGGCGGGCGTCTTCGCCGTCGCTGTCGGTGGACAGCGGGAGCCGGGCGATCCAGGCGCGGGCGAAGGCGGCCAGGACGTCCTTCGCGCCCGCGTCCGCCGGTGGGGTGGCCGGCCGCGGGGCGCGTTCGGCGAGGTCGGCCAGGACGGCGAAGTACAGGGCGCGTTTGCCGGGGAAGTTGGAGTAGACCGCACCGCGGGTGAGGTCGGCGCGTTCGGCGATGACGTCGATCTTCGCCTCGCGGAAGCCGCGGCGGGCGAACTCGTCGCGGGCCGCGGTGAGCACCTTGGCGCGGTTGCGTTCCTGGGTCTCCGCCCTGCTGAGCCTGACCATCGTCCTCCTTGCCGCCGGGTCGGGGATCAAGATACCGTGACCACTGAGATGACAAGAACATCTGAACTGACCATCTGGAGTGCTGGATGACCCCCGAGATCGACCTCACCGACAGCACGGTGCTCACCGACCCGTTCACCGCCTACGACCGGGCGCGCGAGGAGAGCGCGGTCGCCAAGCTGGTCATCCCCGGTTTCGGCCCGTTCTGGGTCGTGACCCGCTACACCGAGGCGCGCGCGATGCTGGGCGACCCGCGGTTCGAGGTGAACTCCGGCAGCTTCCTGCGCCCGCCCGGCATCCCGGACCACTGCCTGCCGTACCTGGAGACGATGGCGGAGAAGGACGGCCCGGAGCACCGGCGCCTGCGCCGCCTGGTCGCCCCGGCGTTCACGCCGAAGCGGGCCGCGCAGCTGCGGCCCCGGCTGGCGGCGATCACCGAACGGCTGCTGGACGAGCTGCCCGGGCACGTCGAGGACGGCGTCGTGGACCTGGTGCCGCACTTCGCGCGGCCGCTGCCGATCGACGTCATCTGCGAGCTGGTCGGCATCCCGCAGGCCGACCGGGCCCGCTGGCGCGGCTACGGTGCCGCGGTCGCCGGCGGAATGGGGCCGGACTTCGCCGCGGCCATCCCGGCGATCGTCGAGGGAGCGAAGGAGGCCGTCGCGCGCAGCCGGGCCGAGCCGGGTGACGACCTGCTCGGCGACCTCGTCCACGCCCAGGACGACGACCGGCTGACCGACACCGAGCTGGTCACCCTGGTCTGGCACCTGGTGCTGGGCGGGCAGACGCCGGTGAACCTGATCACCAACGCCGTCGAAGCCCTGCTGCGGCACCCGGACCAGCTGGCCCAGCTGCGGGCGGACGCCGGGCTGTGGCCGGGGGCGGTGGAGGAGCTGATGCGCTGGTGCAGCCCGCAGCTGCTGACCACGCCGCGGTTCGCCCGCCAGGACGTCGAGATCGACGGGCAGCGGATCGGCAAGGGCGAGCGGGTGACGGCGGCGATGGTGGCCGCCGACCGGGACCCGCGCGTGTTCGACGACCCGGACCGCTTCGACATCACCCGTCCGGGGCCGGCGCAGCTGGGGTTCTCGCACGGCCCGCACTTCTGCCTGGGGGCCTCGATCGCACGGGTGCAGACCGAGGTGGCGTTGTCGTCGCTGTTCGCGCGCTTCCCGGACCTGGCGCTCACCGAGGACGTGCCGAGGGCTCCCGACGGCGGCACCTGGCGGCCGGCGCGGCTACTGCTGGCGTTGTGACACGAGGGCCTCGATGCCGTCGAGGACGCGGGCGAGGCCGAAGCGGAAGGCGTGGCCCGGGTTCTCCGCGGCGTTGTGGGCCTCGCCGGCGGCTTGGCCGACGCGGGAGGACAGCGGGTAGTGCGCGGCGTCGGCGGCCGGGATGCCGGCCAGGACCGGCGCGGCGCGCTCCCACCACTGGGCGTCGGTCATGCCGCTGGCCCGGACCAGGCGGGCGTTGTCCAGCGAACTGCGCGCGGTCGTCCGGACCAGCCCGGTGACGAGGGCGATCACGGCGTCCATCTCGACGTCGTCGAGGCCGATGCCCTCGACCGCGCGCAGTTCGTGCTCGTACTTGGTGAAGGTGTGCGGGCCCAGCGCCGAGCGGCTGGTGGTGACCTGCAGCAGCCAGGGGTGGCGGTGGAACAGCGCCCACTGGTTTTCGGCGATCGCGGTCAGGGCCGCGCGCCAGCCGAGGCCCGGTTCGGGGGCGGGCAGTTCGCCGTGGGCGTGGTCGATCATCAGGTCCAGCAGCTCCGCGCGGCCGGGCACGTAGGTGTAGAGCGACATGGGGGAGACGCCGAGGTGGTCGGCGACGCGGCGCATGGTGACGGCTTCGATGTCGTCGGCGTCGGCGAGGGCCACCGCGGCCCGCACGACGTCGGCCGTGGTCAGCTTCGGTTTCGGGCCGCGGCGCGGGGGTGCCGAGACGCCCCAGAGCAGCTCGATCGCCCGCCGGGGGTCGCCGTCGCCGTTGTCCTGCGTGCGCACGCCGGCCATTCTGCCCGCCTTATTCTCGTACAACGTACAGAGTTGTGCTAACCTCTTCTTCGTACACAGTACAGAGTTAGGGGCTCGATGACTCCGCAGATCCACGCCGAGGGCCTTCGCAAGCGCTACGGCGACGCGTACGCCCTCGATGGGTTCGACCTCTCCGTCCCGGCCGGGATCCTGCACGGCCTGCTGGGACCCAACGGCGCGGGCAAGACCACCGCGGTCCGCGTGCTCTCCACGCTGCTGCGGCACGACGGCGGCCGCGCACGGGTGGCCGGGTTCGACGTCGCCGCCGAACCGGCGAAGGTGCGGTCGGCGATCGGGCTGGCCGGGCAGCAGGCCGCGGTCGACGAACTGCTGTCGGGCCGGCAGAACCTGGTCCTGTTCGGCCGGCTGCACCACCTGGGCCGGCGCGAGGCCGCGCGCCGCGCCGACGACCTGCTGGAACGGTTCGGCCTCGCCGGCACCGGGGCGAAACCGGTGTCGGCGTACTCCGGCGGGATGCGGCGACGGCTGGACCTCGCGGCGTCGCTGCTGGCCGCGCCGCGGGTGCTGTTCCTCGACGAGCCGACGACCGGCCTGGACCCGCGCAGCCGCATCGAGGTCTGGGCGGCGGTGCGCTCCCTGGTCGCCGACGGCACGACGGTGCTGCTGACGACGCAGTACCTCGAGGAGGCCGACCGGCTGGCCGACCGGATCTCGCTGGTGGAGCACGGCCGTGTGATCGCCGAAGGCACCCCGGCCGAGCTGAAGGGCTCACTCGGAGCGACCCGGATCGAGCTGCTGCTGACCGATCCCGCCGCCCTCGGCACGGCGGCAGCGCTGCTCGCGCGGGTCACCGGCACCGAGCCGGTGACCGACGACCTGCGGGTCAGCGCGCCGGCCGAGCCGTCGATGCTGACCGACGTCGTGCACGAGCTGGCGGCGACCGGCCTGGCGTTCGCCGACGTGGCGCTGCGGCACCCGACGCTGGACGAAGTGTTCCTGGAGCTGACGGGGGTGGCGCGATGAGGTGGGCGATCGAAGACGGCTGGACGATGGCCCAGCGCCATCTGGCGCAGCTGGCGCGGCGCCCGGCCCGGCTGGCCACCGTGGTGGCGTTCCCGATCCTGATGGTGCTGATCTTCGCCTACCTGCTCGGCGGCGGGATGACCGTGCCCGGCGGCGGCTCCTACCGCGAGTTCCTGATGCCGGGGATGTTCGCGATGACGATGGCGTTCGGGCTGTCGGGGACGATGATCGCGGTGCTGGACGACGCCACCAAGGGCGTCACCGACCGGTTCCGGTCGCTGCCGATGGCGCCCTCGGCCGTGCTGACCGGGCGGGTCGCGGCGGACCTGCTCAACGCCGTGCTGGCGCTGGCGGTGCTGCTCGGGTGCGGGTTCGCCGTCGGCTGGCGCCCGCACGGCAGCCTGAGCGAAACCCTCGCCGCGCTCGGCCTGCTGCTCCTGCTGCGGACGGCGCTGGTGTGGGCGGGGATCTACCTCGGGCTGCTGACGTCGGATCCGTCGATGGTGACGCTCGCTCAGACGTGCGAGTTCCCGTTCGGGTTCCTCTCCAGCGCGTTCGTGGCGACGGCGACGATGCCGGCGTGGCTGGGAACCGTGGCGGAGTGGAACCCGTTGTCCTCCACGGTGACGGCGGCGCGGGTGCTGTTCGGCAACCCGGGCGCGGCCGGGACGTCCTGGGTGAGCGCGCACGCGGTGCCGATGGCGGTGGCCTGGCCGCTGGTGCTGCTGGCGGTGTTCGTGCCGCTGGCGGTGCGACGGTACGGGAGGCTGGGGAACTGAACGTCCACTTCGAACCGGGTGAGCCGCCGCGGGCGGGCCGCCTGGTGGTCGACGGCCGTGATCTGTCCATCGTGGACGGTCTGCCGGAACTGCTGGGCGGGGCCGACGCGTTCTGGGCGGCCGCGGCGCAGGCCGCGCTGCGGCTGGTCGCGGCCGGACGGCTGCTGCCGGGGGTCACCGACGCCGGGCACGACGCCTGGCGCGCCGGTCCGTTCGCCCCGGCGGAAGCCGCGTGGCTGCGGGACCTCGCGGCCGCGATGCCGCCGGACGAGCGCGCGCCGGGGCCGCTGCTGCGGGCGTTCCTCGACGCCGTCGCCGACACGCTGCCCCGCACCCCCGCCGCGGCGAAGGCGGCCGGAACGCGGTTGTTCGCCGCCGCGACACCCCAGCGCGCGGATTCGCTGCGCGACTGGGCCGGCGAACTGGCCGCGGGTCTGGACTCGGGAATCCGGGTCTCGCTGCGGGTGGAGGCGCCGGAGGGCTTCGACACCGGCCGCTTCCACGCGGTGGTGCAGGTGCACAGCCTCGCCGAACCCGGGCAGATCGCCGACGCGGCGCAGCTGTGGGAGACCGGGCGGTTCGGGCCGCGGGCCCGCATCGACGTGGTGCTGGCGCTGCGGCGGGGTGCGCAGGTGTGGCCGGCGCTGGGCCCGCTGCTCACCTCGGCGGTGCCGGACTCCCTGGTGCTCGGCGAGGACGACGTGAGCGAGCTGGTCGCCTCGGCGGCGCCGCGACTGGCGGCGGCCGGGATCGACGTGCACTGGCCGGCCGAGCTGGCGGGCGCCCTGAGCGCGCGGGCGGTGGTCCGCGGCGGGGACGACCCGGGCGACCTGCCGTCGTTCTTCGGCGGCGGCCGGGCCCTGCGGTTCGACTGGCAGCTCGCCCTGGGCGGCGAGGTGCTGACCGAGGCCGAGCTGGACGCCCTGGCCGAGGCCCGCCGTCCGGTGGTGCGGCTGCGCGACCGGTGGGTCCTGGTCGATCCGGCGCTGGCGGCGAAGGCCCGCGAGCGGACGCTCAAGCCGCTGACCCCGGTCGACGCGCTCGGCGTCGTGCTCTCGGGCACCACCGAGGTCGACGGCGAGCCGGTCGAGGTCGTCACCGACGGCTGGCTGGCGCGGCTGCGGGAACGGCTGTCCGCGCCCCCGCAGCCGCAGTCGCCGCCGGCCGGGCTGGCCGCGCAGCTGCGCGACTACCAGCTGCGCGGGCTGCAGTGGCTGGCCACCGTCACCGGGCTCGGGCTCGGCGGCTGCCTCGCCGACGACATGGGCCTGGGCAAGACGGTCACGCTGATCGCGCTGCACCTGCACCGGGCGTCCGGAGCGACCCTGGTGGTGTGCCCGGCGTCGCTGCTGGGCAACTGGGAACGGGAGATCCGCCGGTTCGCCCCGGACGTGCCGGTGCGGCGCTTCCACGGCAGCGCGCGGTCGCTGGCCGACCTCGACGGGTTCGTCCTGACCACCTACGGCACGCTGCGCACCGATCCCGCGCCGCTGGCCGGGGTGCGGTGGGGCCTGCTGGTGGCCGACGAGGCCCAGCACGTCAAGAACCACCGGTCGGGCACGGCCAAGGCGCTGCGGCTGGTGCCCGCGGCGGCCCGGGTGGCGCTGACCGGGACGCCGGTGGAGAACACGCTCTCGGAGCTGTGGGCGATCCTCGACTGGACTGCACCGGGCCTGCTGGGGTCACTGAGCGAGTTCCGGGCACGGTGGGCGAAACCGATCGAGGCGGGCGACACGGCCACGGCGGACCGGCTGGCCCGGTTGCTGCGCCCGTTCCTGCTGCGGCGCCGCAAATCCGACCCCGGGATCGCGCCGGAGCTGCCGGCGAAGACCGAAACCGACCGGCCGGTGGGCTTGAGCACGGACCAGGTGGCGCTCTACGAGGCGGTCGTGCGGGAGATGATGGCGGACATCGCCGCGGCCGACGGGATGGCCCGGCGCGGCCGGATCGTGAAGCTGCTGACCGCGCTCAAGCAGATCTGCAACCACCCGGCGCAGTACCTCAAGGAGCCGGGCGGCCGGTCGGGGAAGGTGGAGCTGCTCGACGAGCTGCTGGACACGATCCTCGCCGAGGGCGGCGCGGTGCTGGTGTTCACCCAGTACGTCGCGATGGCCCGGCTGCTGGAGAAGCACCTGGCCGGACGCGGCGTGCCGACGCAGCTGCTGCACGGTGGGACACCGGTGGCCCGCCGCGAAGAGCTCGTCCGGCGGTTCCAGGACGGCGAGGTGCCGGTGTTCCTGCTGTCGCTCAAGGCCGCCGGGACGGGCCTGAACCTGACTCGCGCCGATCACGTCGTGCACTTCGACCGCTGGTGGAACCCGGCGGTGGAGGACCAGGCGACCGACCGGGCGTACCGGATCGGGCAGACCCGCCCGGTCCAGGTGCACCGGCTGGTGGCCGAGGGGACGGTCGAGGACCGGATCGCGGCGATGCTGCGGGAGAAACGCGCGCTGGCCGACGCGGTGCTGGCCGGCGGCGAGGCCGCGTTGACGGAACTGTCGGACACCGAACTGGCGGAGCTGGTCGGACTGAGGAGCCGCGGATGAGCGAGGACCGGGTGCGCGGATTCCCGGCGTTCGGGGCCGGCGGGCGGTTCGCCCGGTCCTGGTGGGGCCGGGCGTGGGTGCGCGCGATGGAGGACACGGCGCTGGACCTGCGGCAGCTCAAGCGCGGCCGCAGGGACGCGGCGGCGGGGCTGGTCGGCCCGATCACGGTGAGCCCGGGCCGCATCGCGGCGGCGGTCGACGACGTCGAGGGCGGCCCGTACCGGACGGCGCTGCGGCTGGCGGAACTGTCCGAAGCGGACTGGACCCGGTTCTTCGACCGGGTGGCCTCCCGGGCCGGGCACCTGGCGGCCCTGCTGGACCGCGACATGCCGCACGACCTGGTGGAGGCGGCCGCCGACGTGGGCGTCCACCTGCTGCCGGGAATCGGCGACCTCGACCCGGAGTGCGACTGCGAGGGCTGGGAGCTGCCGTGCCGCCACGCGGCGGCGTTGTCGTTCCAGGCGTCGTGGCTGCTGGACGCGGATCCGTTCGTGCTGTTGCTGATGCGGGGCAAGGGCGAAGGCGAGATCCGCGAGGAGCTGTCGAGCCGCACGGCGCCTTCGGAAGTCTTCGCGGCTGCCGACCGGACGCCGGGCGAGGTGCCGGACCCGGCGGCGTTCCGGCCGTCGGGGGCACCGTCGATCCCGGCGGCGCCGGGGGTGCCGGCCGAGGCGTTCGCGTTGCTGGCGGCGAACGCGGCGGGCCGGGCCCGGTCGTTGCTGGCGGGACAGCCGTGGCCGGGACGGCGGGCCGACGCGGTCCGGCTGGCGGCGGAGTTCCCGTCGGTGGCGGAGCGGCTGGGCTCGGGTGCGGAGTTTTCGCGCGCGGTCGCGGCGTGGGCGTACGGCGGGGCGGAGGGGCTGGATGTGCTGGAGTCGACGTGGTCACCACCGAAGGCGGCGATGGCGGCGGCGCGGGCGGCGCTGGGTGATGTGACGGACGCGGCGCCGGTGTTCGACCGCAACCGGTGCACGGTCGGGGAGGTGCAGGTGCGGCTGGATCGCCGGGGCCGGTGGCACCCGTACCGGCTGGAGGAGGGAACGTGGTGGCCGTCGGGGACACCGGAAAGCGATCCGGGGTTGTTGCTGGGCTGAGGCACAGTCGCGGCGAGGCACGGCGCCACCTGCCGACGGGCGGAAATCCGCCTCTTTCCCCGGTATCCAGCGCGGTAGTCGTTGTCTCCTGTCCCCCGACGGCGGGTTCCGCCGGGCCACTGGGGGTGCGGGCGCGCGGGTTCTCTTCCGCGCGCCCGCCCGGTTTTCGCCGGTGACCGAAGATCCGCTGTCGGGGGGGGGGGGGGGGGGGGGCGGGGGGGGCCCCCCCCCCCCCCCGCCGGCCCCCCCCCCCCCCCGGCGATTTCACGCAGCGGGTCGTGGGGGGGGACCCCCGCCCGGGTGAGAGTGGGCACCCCCCCCCACC
>NZ_JBEXKX010000059.1:43921-46919 GCF_040609695.1 Amycolatopsis sp. NPDC004625 | reverse complement strand
CGGAACCTGCGTCCACAGCTCGCCTGTCCGGCCCGTGTCCCGAAACCCTCACGGCCCGGCCCTGGACGTCCCGCCGGAACACCCAATCAACGACCAGCGTCACGGCATGACGTCCATACCGTCACCAGCACGAACACCCAAAAATCGAAGCACGGCAAGAACACCAGGTCGAGCAATCCACGACCCCGCCGAACTGGTTAAAACTCAAGCTAGCGGCACCGTTCAGCCGGCTGCCGACCCTGCGCACCGACTGAGCTTCCGGCCGGCGGGCGGCGAAAGTTTCCGCGGGGCGCGGAAACTTTCGCACCCTCACGTCCGGTGCGGCGAAAGTCAGGCCGAGGCACCGCGGAAGCTGAGCGTGCCGAGCGCGGCCACGAGCGGCGAGAGTTCCGGCCGCGTCTGCGCCTCGGACAGGGCCTCCGCCAGCGCCGTGTCGTGTGTCGGGCGGGCCGCCGTCAGGAGGGCCTGGCCCGCCGGCGTCACCTCCGTGTAGATGCCGCGGCGGTCGTCCGCGCAGAGGTACCGGGCCAGCAGCCCGCGGCTCTCCAGCCGCGTCACCAGCCTGGTTGTCGCCGACTGGCTGAGGACGACCGCGTTGGCGAGCTGGTTCATCCGGAGGTGGAAGCCGTCCTGGCGGGCGAGCACGTCCAGCACCGTGTACTCGCTCACCGACAGCTCGTGGTCGCGCTCGAGCGCGCGCTGCAGCCGGTCCTCGATCCGCGCGTGGAGCGCGGCCAGCGTGCGCCAGCCCTGCGCGCGGGCTTCGACGGCTTCGTCGTCCAGTGACACGGTTCACCCCTTCCCGGCTTGCGCGGGGAGCCCGCCAAGTCGCAAGCTTGTGCAATATACGGCGTCTGCAACTATCTCGGACGCTCGTAGTTGCCAACGCCCCTCAGTCTACTCCCGAAAGAAGGAAGTCCATGCCCGCCGCCCTGCTCGCGCTGGCGATCAGCGCATTCGGGATCGGCACCACCGAGTTCGTGATCATGGGCCTGCTGCCCGAGGTCGCGGCCGGCTTCGGCGTCTCGATCCCGGCCGCAGGCCTGCTCATCTCCGGCTACGCGCTCGGCGTCGTCGTCGGCGCTCCCCTGCTCACCGCACTCGCCTCGCGCGTGCCGCGCAAGACCGTCCTGGTCGCCCTGATGGGCCTGTTCATCGCCGGCAACGTGCTTTCGGCGCTGGCACCCACCTACGGCGTGCTGATGACCGGCCGGATCGTCGCCGCGCTGAGCCACGGCGCCTTCTTCGGCGTCGGCTCGGTCGTCGCCGCGTCGCTGGTCGCGCCGGCCAAGCAGGCGAGCGCCATCGCGCTGATGTTCACCGGGCTGACCGTGGCGAACGTCCTCGGCGTGCCCGCCGGCACCGCGCTCGGCCAGGCCTTCGGCTGGCGCTCGACGTTCTGGGTGGTCAGCGCGCTCGGCGTCGCCGGGGCGATCGGCATCCTCGCGCTGGTGCCGCGCCAGGCCCCCGAGCCCGGTGCCGGCCTGCGCGGCGAACTCGCCGTGTTCCGCCGCCCGCAGGTGTGGCTCGCCCTGGTCATGACCGCGCTCGGCTTCGCCGGTGTCTTCGCGTCCTTCACCTACATCGCGCCGATGATGACCGAGGTCGCGGGCTTTTCGAGCGGCGCGGTCACTTGGCTGCTCGTGCTGTTCGGCGCCGGCCTGTTCGCCGGCAACCTCTTCGGCGGCCGGGCCGCGGACCGCCGTCTGATGCCCAGCCTGTACGTCATCCTCGCCGCGCTGGCGCTCGTGCTCCTGGCGTTCGTGTTCACCGCGCACGCGAAGGTGCCGGCCGCGATCACCATCGCGCTGTTCGGCGCGGCGGGCTTCGCGACCGTGCCGCCGCTGCAGGCCCGCGTGCTGGCCAAGGCCGAGGGCGCGCCCGCACTGGCGTCGGCGGCGAACATCGCCGCCTTCAACCTCGGCAACGCCGGCGGCGCGTGGCTCGGCGGCCAGGCGATCGAGGCCGGCCTCGGCTACACCGCCCCCAACTGGATCGGCGCCGCGCTCGCCGCGGCCGGCCTCGCCGTGGCGCTCGTCTCCGGCCTGCTCGACCGCCGGACCCCGGCTAGTTTCGACGCCGGGGAACGGGTACCCGCCCGATGAACCACCCACCGAAAGGAACCCTCGTGACCAGCGTGCCCGTGATCGAACTCAACAACGGCGTGCGGATGCCGCAACTCGGCTACGGCGTGTTCCAGGTCCCGGACGACGAGACCGCCGCCGCCCTGAAGGCCGCCCTCGAAGCGGGCTACCGCAGCATCGACACCGCCGCCGTCTACGGCAACGAAAAGGGCGTCGGCCAGGCGATCGCCGAGTCCGGTATCGCCCGCGACGACCTGTTCGTCACGACCAAGCTGTGGAACTCAGCCCAGGGCTACGACTCGACGCTCAAGGCGTTCGACGAAAGCCTGGCCAAGCTCGGGCTGGAGCAGCTGGACCTGTACCTGATCCACTGGCCGACGCCGAAGCGCGACAAGTTCCTCGACACGTGGAAGGCGTTCGAGAAGCTGTACGCCGACGGCCGCGTCCGCGCGATCGGCGTGTCCAACTTCCAGCCCGCGCACCTCGAACGGCTGATGGACGCGGCGAGCGTCGTCCCGGCGGTGAACCAGGTCGAACTGCACCCGTACCTGCAGCAGGCGGAGCTGCGCGAGTTCGACACGAAGAACGGCATCGCGACCGAGGCGTGGAGCCCGCTCGCCAAGGGCGGCAGCCTGCTCGGCGACCCGGTGGTCGCGGACCTCGCCGTGAAGCACAGCCGCACGCCCGCGCAGATCGTCCTGCGCTGGCACCTGCAACTCGGCAACGTCGTGATCCCGAAGTCGGTGACACCGTCCCGGATCGAGGAAAACTTCGACCTGTTCGGGTTCACCCTCACGGAGGAGGAACTCGATTCGCTGACGCCGCTGGACCGCGGCGAGCGCACCGGCCCCGACCCCGACACCTTCAACGCCGCCTGACCCGGTCGTGAGTGTTTAGGCGGGTTAGCACCCGCC
>NZ_JBEXKX010000059.1:0-43911 GCF_040609695.1 Amycolatopsis sp. NPDC004625 | reverse complement strand
GGCCCCCGGTCTTGTTTTTTTTGGGGGGTTACCACCCCCAAAAACACTCACGACGAGCTGCGGCAGGGCTCTACTGTTTGCGGGCGACGCCGCCGAGGGTCAGGAAGTTGAGTTCGCCCAGCTGGTGCAGCCGGGGGCCGTCCGGCCACCACTCGTGCAGGTAGACCAGCCCCGGCCGCAGCAGTTCGGTGCCTTCGAAGAAGCCGGTGATCTGCTCGCGCGTGCGGTGGACGCTGCCCAGCCCGGTGCCCTGGAAACTGGTCTCCAGCAACCGCGCCAGCTCCTGGCGCGGCGAGTCCTCTTCCGGGTCAAAGTTGTGCGTGAGCAGCAGGAACGACCCGGGCGCGAGCGCGGCGACGTACTCGGCGACGATCGCCCGCGCGCGGTCGTAGTCGTCGATGTGGTGCACGATCGAGGTCAGGATCAGCGCCACCGGACGGGTGAAGTCGAGGTATTCCTTGACGACCTCGTCCGCGAGCGTCTCGGCCGGGCGCGTCAGGTCGGCGCCCGTCACGTGGGTCAGGTAGTTCTCCTCGAGCAGCGCCCGGCCGTGCACCTGCACGACCGGGTCGTTGTCGACGTAGACGACCTGCGCGTCCGGGTTGTACCGCTGCGCCACCTCGTGGGTGTTTTCCGCTGTGGGCATGCCGGAACCGAGGTCGAGGAACTGGTCGATGCCGCGTTTCCCGGCCAGGAACCGCACCGCGCGGACCAGCCAGTCCCGGTGTTCCTTCGCCATCGCGCGGGCGCCGGGCGCGATGGCCAGCAACCGCCGCATCGCTTCGCGGTCGACCTCGTAGTGGTCGTGGCCGCCGAGCAGTGCGTCGGACAGCCGCGCCAGGCTCGCCTTGCTGAAATCGAGAGCGGCCGCACCGCCCTCGGTTCCGGACCGCAGGTCGCCAGGCGTCATCGGCTGTTCTCCCACTCGTCGGTGGCGGACGCCGCCCCTGCCCGGGCTCACCCGCCGTGTCCGGCAACGGACAGTGCTCAGCCTACGACATGCGGTGCACCAAGTGAACCGGGCCGAAGGGCCTTACCTGCCAGGGAGAACTACCCGAACCGCAGTTCCCGCCAGGTGCTTCCCCCATCCGTGGTCCGGTACACGGCGGAGCCGCCGTCGGCATCCGGCTGCCCGTCGACGACGACACCGGTGCCCCGGCCGGGGAAGTCGAGATCGGCGAGCGCGAGCCCGCGTTCGGACAGCGCGAGCGTCGTCCAGGTGCGCCCGCCGTCGGCCGTGTGGTGCAGGAACCCGACGCCCCCGCCCATGGCCGCGACGGTCGCGGACGTCGGCGAGGCGGCCGCGAAGCCCTGGTTGATCCCGGTGAACGGCGCGGCCCCGGTCTCGCTGAACGTCCCGCCGAGCTGCGGCGCGTGCCGCAGCTGCCGCTCGGTCGAGCCGGGCTGCGGCGTGCCGGGGCTGCTGCTGCACAACGCCACCACCTGCCGATCCCGGACGCCGGCGAGCGAAGCGACTTCCCCGCCGGGACACGGCGAAGCGGCCGGGGTGAACCGGACGCCGTCGCGCGAGGTCCAGTACCTCTCACTGCCGTAGTCCGCGCCGAGCGCGACCTGCAGGCCGCCGCCGACGGCCAGGTCGCCGTAGGTGAGCCCGCCGGTGACGGCGAACCCGGGCACGGGCAGCAGGACCGGGGACCCGGCGGCCGCCGAGTAGAGGCGGGTCGAGCCGCGCCCCTCGCCGTAGGTGGTCAGCAGGGCGAAGACCCGGCCGCCGGTCTCGGCGATTTTCGAGAGGTAGTACGGCTCCCGCGCGCCGACCAGGGTGACCGGGTGCCAGGTGGCACCGCCGTCCCGGGTGGCGAGGACGTGGACACCGTCGCTGACGTACGCGACCCGATCGCCGACAGCCGTCAGCGCGACGTGGTTGTGGTTGTCGGGCAGCGGCATCGGCGGCGCCCCCAGCCGGCGCCAGTGCTGTCCCCCGTCGGTGGTGCCCAGCAGCGCGGGACACCACGACCCCGCGCACGGCGAGTACCCGAGGACGTAGCCGCTGCCGGGGCCGGTCCAGCTCGTCGACGCGGGCTGGAAGCCGCCGGGGACGGCGGTCGCGGCGGTCGCGGGCGAGGTGAGGGCGGCCAAGAGGGCGAGGACGGACACCAGCAGCGCAGCGCGCCGGGGAGTTCTCATGATCACCTGGACGTCCGGTGCGGGGCGGGGGTTGCCGCCGTCCGCGGAGTTGCGCCGCGCGGCTCAGCGCCGTGCGCCCGGCCGGGGGCGGGCGGTGCCGGATCGGCCGCCACCCGGGCGAGCGGCCCGGCTCGGCCGCGGAGGGAAGAACGTGGCCCGGGTCTTCCGCCGGCGTCCCGGAGATGCGGGGTCAGGTCAGGTTCTCCGCGACCGAGGCGACCCAGCGCAGCAGGTCCGCACCGGCGGCCAGGTCCCCGAGCACGATGATCTTCATCGTGGCCCGCTCCCCGTCGTGGATGGTCTCGACGCGCAGCGGCCGCTCGCCGGTGTCCCGCGGCCCGTTCACCGAGGCCACCACCATGGTGGCGATCCGGTCGGCCGCCGCGCGGTCGACGCCGGTGATCTCGACGACCCCCGACAGCTCGGCCACCGGAGCGGCCGCCCGCTCGGCGACCGGCAGGCCGGTGAACGCCTCGAGGTCGGCGGCGGTGATCCGGTACTGCTTGCCGATCCGGACCGCCTTCAGCCGCCCGTCCCGCACGTAGTTCCGGACCGTCCGGACGTGCAGGCCGAGCTTCGCGGCGACCTGCTCGACGGAGAAGACGTCCTGCGGCATGACCCTCCTCGCATTCCCCAAACGACCCTATCACGCCCCACCACAGGGAACTTTGCAACAACCGCGGTTCACTCACCCAGGTGACGGGTATTCCCCGGTGTTGTTCCTGCCCAGCCCGATACGTCCACATCGGACAGTCGAAAGGACGGCGCCGACGATGCCGTATCCCCCGCCCCCGGAGCCGTACGGCACGCCGTACGAGCCCGCCCCCACCGAAGAGATCGTGGAGCGCACCCATCCGCGCATCCGGGTCGTGCGCACGGTCAACGCCCTCATCCACCTCGTCTGCGCGGTGTTCGCGCTGGTCCTGGCCGTGCACATCGTGCTGGTGCTGGGCGGGGCGAACTCGGCCAACGGGTTCGCGCACCTGATTTCGGAGTGGTCGGCGGGCGTGTCGCTCGGCCTGCGCAACCTCTTCACGCCGGACTCGGCGGGGCTGCGGACGTTCCTCAACGACGGCCTGGCCGCCGTCCTGTGGCTCGTCATCGGCGCCATCCTGACCGACGTCATCGCCCGCATCGGCATCCCGGGCCCGCGGCGGGTCTGGTACCGGCGCAGCTACCGCTGACCGCGAAGAAGGCCTCCCCGACGCGGTCGGGGAGGCCTTCTTCGTGCTCGGTCAGAGCCGGGGCTGGTCGGCGACCGGTTGGACGGGCTCCGGCTCGGATTCGGGCAGAGCCGGCTCGACGGGCTCGCCGCCCCGGGGTGCGGGAACGCCCTCGGCGGCGATCGCGTCGAAGTGTTCACGGCACCAGCGGCCGTAGCGCCTTGCGTGCACAGTCATCGCGTCCACCTCCTCTCCACGGGCGATCCTGGTCACACCCTCAGCGTCCTCCGCGGTGACGCCGAAAGCCAACAGATTTAAGCGCGACTTAACAGACACGATCGGGTGGATATCGGAACCGGAACTCAGCCGGCGAATTCCCGGACGACCGCCCGGCAGAACGCCGGCAGGTCGTCCGGGTTGCGGCTGGAAACCAGTCCGTTGTCCACCACAACCTCTTCGTCGACAACCGTGGCGCCGGCGTTACGCAGGTCCGTCCGGATGCTCGGGTACGACGTCAACGTGCGGCCACGCACGACATCCGCTTCGACGAGCGTCCACGGACCGTGGCAGATCACCCCGACCGGTTTGCCGGCCCGCACGAAGTCGCCGGCGAACTTGACCGCGGCGGGGTCGGTGCGCAGGTTGTCGGGATTCATCGTGCCGCCGGGCAGCAGCAGGGCGTCGAATTCGCCGATTTCGACATCGGCGACCTTCCGGTCCACCGCGAACCGGTCACCCTTGTCGATGTCGCCGTTCATCGCCTGGATTTCACCGGTGTCCAGGGACACCAGCTCGACCGTCGCGCCTTCGTCGAGGACGGCCTGGCGCGGCTTCTCCAGCTCGACCTGTTCGACGCCGTCCGCGGCCAGGATCGCGACCCGGCGTCCTTGCAGTGCGTTCGCCATGGGGCTCCTCCGTCGGAAAAACTGAGTGCACCGGGGTAATTACCCCCTCGCCGAGGCGTCAAACCAAGTCCATAGTGGACAGTGCAGTGTCATCCGGGGCTCCGCCCCGGGCCGGGGGCTCCGCCACCCGGACCCCCGCAAGATGGATCAGTCCGCACATTCGATGGCGAGCACGGCGATATCGTCGTGCGCGGAGTTGCCGAGCCAGTCGCGCACGGCCTGCCGCAGCCGCCGCACCACCTCGCGGGCGGGCTCTCCCGTCGCCGCCGTGAGGACCGCGCGCAACCGGTCGTCCCCGAAGAGCTCCGTCTGGTCGTGCCGGTTGCGGGCCTCGGTGATGCCGTCGGTGTAGAGCAGGCAGACGTCGCCGGGCTCGAGCCGCACCTCCGCCTCCGCGAACCGGGCCTGCGGCGAGATGCCGACCAGCGTGCCCGGGACGGTGACCTCCTCCACCACGCCGGACCGGCGGACGATCAGCGGCGCCGGGTGGCCGCCGGAAGCCAGCGTCAGGCCGACGCCGCCGTCGGACGGCCGGGCGGTGCCGAGCACCAGGGTGGCGAAGCGGCTGCTGCCGCCGGCGATGAGCAGCTCGTTGAGCAGCCGCAGCAGCGTGCGGCCGTCGCGTTCGACCATGGCGAGCGCGGTCAGCGCGTGCCGGACCCGGCCGGTGAGCGCGGCGGCCTCGGGACCCTTGCCGCAGACGTCGCCGAGCACCAGGAACGCGCTGCCGTCGTCGTGGGCGAGCACGTCGAAGAAGTCGCCGCCGACCGCCAGGACCCCGCCCGCCGGCTCGTACCAGGTTTCGAACCGGGCCCCGTCGAGCTCCGGCGGATCGATCGGGCGCAGCGTCGTCTCCAGGCCGCGGGTCGCCTCCTCCTGCCGGGCGTAGCGCTGGGCGTTGGCGAGCGCCGTCCCGGCCGCGTGCGCGAACTCGGCCACCGCGCGCCCCTGCTCGGCGCCGAACTCCGGGTCGCCGCGGCGGCCCAGCAGCAGCGCGCCGGTGACGCCGGCGCTCGCGCTCGGCCCGAGCGAGACGACCGAGACGTCGGCGTGCCCGGCGAAGCGGTCGGCGACGACCGACGGCAGGGTGGCGACCTCGGCCGGGGGCACCGGGGCCGGCCGGGGTGCCCCGGCGGCGCCGAACGTCGCCGCCAGCACCGGCGCGACCTGGGCGGGGACCCGCCGGATCCGGCCGTGGCCCGGCGCGGCCGGGCGCTCGCAGCTCCACCACTCCCACCGGCCGCGGGTGGTCGGCAGCAGCACGAACACGGTCTCGGCCAGCGCGGCCGCGGCCAGCTCGGCGATGACCCGGGCGGTGCCGTGCCGCCCGCGGGCGGCGGCCAGCCGGGGGCCGGCCTCGGCCAGGAAGTCGCCCACGTGCCGCTGCGGGACGTCTTCGGCGGGGACGGTCCAGGCGTGCCAGCCGCCGGGCAGCGCCCGGATCCGGGCCGGACGCCGGTGGCCTGCCGCTTCGACGTGCCCCGAGGTCTCGGTGGCCGCGTGCAGCTGCGGCTCGGCGGCACCGGTCAGGGCGCGCGCCGCCGGGTTCGACCAGCGCACCACTCCCGCCGCATCCTGCAGGAACACCGCGTCCCGGACGTCTTCGAGGGCCGCCCGGGTGAAGGCGTCGATGCCCGGCGGCCCGCCGTCACCGGGCATCGGCGGCAGGGCCGTCGAGGCCGGGGCCGGACGTGACACCATGCACGGACCTCCTGCCTCCGGACTGCTGTCGCACGGCTACCGCGTGAGCGGGCGGGCTGGCTCGAAGTGTAGGGCGAAGCATGGCACGCTGGGTCGACGACCATGGCTGGCGCATGCGTGGTGGAGAGGGTCGGCACACATGACAACGGAATCCCAGAGCGAAGCGGCCGCGCTGGAGCGGGTGCTCGTGGCGGTGCGGGATCTCGGGGACGGCAACTTCCGCCGGCGGCTCGTCCCGCACGGCGACGGCATCTCGGCGCAGCTCGCGGTCGCGTTCAACGACATCGCCGAGCGCAACCAGCGGCTGGTCAGCGAGCTGCTGCGGGTCCGCGCGGCGGTCGGGCAGGAGGGCAGGCTCAGCGAGCGGCTCGAAGGCCAGGTCGGCCCCGGGGGCTGGACCACGGCCGTCGACGCGGTGAACGGCCTGGTCGAGGACCTCACCCGGCCGGCGATCGAACTGGAACGCGTGCTCGGCGGGGTCGCCGACGGCGACCTGTCCCAGCCGATGACCCTCACCCTCGACGGCCGCCCGCTGCAGGGCGCGTACGCCACGCTGGCCAAAACCGTCAACGGCCTCATCGCGCAGCTGTCGCGCTTCGCCGCCGAAGTGACGAGGCTCTCCCGCGAGATCGCGGGTGAGGGACGTCTCGGCGGGCAGGCGGTCGTCCCGGGCGTGTCGGGCACCTGGCGGGACCTCACCGACTCGGTCAACTTCATGGCCGACAACCTCACCGAGCAGGTCCGCAACATCGCCCAGGTCACCACGGCCGTCGCGCGCGGCGACCTGACCCAGAAGATCAACGTCGACGCCCGCGGTGAGATCCTCGAGCTCAAGAACACCATCAACACGATGGTCGACCAGCTTTCGGCGTTCGCCGACGAGGTCACCCGCGTCTCCCGCGAGGTCGGCTCGGACGGCAAGCTCGGCGGCCAGGCCCAGGTCCCGGGCGTCGCCGGGACGTGGCGCGACCTGACCGACTCGGTCAACCTGATGGCCGACAACCTGACCGACCAGGTCCGCGGGATCTCGCAGGTGGCGACCGCGGTGGCCACCGGCGACCTGACGAAGAAGATCGACGTCGACGCCCGCGGCGAGATCCTGCAGCTGAAGAACACGCTGAACACGATGGTCGACCAGCTCTCGGCGTTCGCCGGCGAGGTCACCCGGGTGGCGCGCGAGGTCGGCTCGGACGGCAAGCTCGGCGGCCAGGCCCAGGTCCCGGGCGCGGCCGGGACCTGGCGCAGCCTGACCGACTCGGTCAACCAGATGGCCGACAACCTGACCGACCAGGTCCGGAACATCTCGCACGTGACCACGGCCGTGGCGAAGGGCGACCTGACCCAGAAGATCACCGTCGACGCCCGCGGCGAGATCCTCGAGCTCAAGACGACCATGAACACCATGGTGGACCAGCTGTCCGCGTTCGCCGACGAAGTCACCCGGGTGGCGCGCGAGGTGGGCACGGAGGGTCAGCTGGGCGGCCAGGCGCAGGTCCCGGGCGTCGCCGGCACCTGGCGCGACCTCACCGGTTCGGTGAACTTCATGGCGAACAACCTGACCACCCAGGTGCGCAACATCGCCCAGGTGGCGACGGCCGTCGCGCGCGGCGACCTGACCCAGAAGATCGCGGTGGACGCCCGCGGCGAAATCCTGGAACTCAAGACCACGCTCAACACGATGGTGGACCAGCTGTCCGCGTTCGCGGACGAGGTCACCCGCGTGGCACGTGAAGTCGGCACCGAGGGCAAGCTCGGCGGCCAGGCCACCGTCCCCGGCGTCGCCGGGACCTGGAAGGACCTGACCGACAACGTCAACTCGATGGCGAACAACCTGACCGACCAGGTCCGCAACATCGCCACGGTGACGGCGGCGGTGGCGAAGGGCGACCTGACCCAGAAGATCACCGTCGACGCCCGCGGCGAAATCCTGGAACTCAAGACCACGCTCAACACGATGGTGGACCAGCTGTCCGCGTTCGCGGACGAGGTCACCCGGGTGGCACGCGAGGTCGGCACCGAAGGCATCCTCGGCGGTCAGGCGCGCGTCCGCGGCGTCGCGGGCACGTGGAAGGACCTCACCGACAACGTCAACGTCATGGCCGACAACCTGACCGACCAGGTCCGCAACATCGCCACGGTGGCGAGCGCGGTGGCCAACGGCGACCTGTCGAAGAAGATCCGGATCGAGGCCCAGGGCGAGGTCGCGGCGCTGGCCGAAACGCTCAACGGGATGGTCGAGACGCTGCGCGCGTTCGCCGACGAGGTCACCCGGGTGGCGCGCGAAGTCGGCACCGAAGGCATCCTCGGCGGTCAGGCGCGGGTGCCCGGCGTGGCCGGGACGTGGAAGGACCTGACCGAGAACGTCAACTTCATGGCGCACAACCTGACCAGCCAGGTGCGCAACATCTCGCAGGTCACGACGGCGGTCGCGAAGGGCGACCTGACGAAGAAGATCGACGTCGACGCCCGCGGCGAGATCCTCGAGCTGAAGACGACCATGAACACGATGGTCGACCAGCTCTCGGCGTTCGCCTCCGAAGTCACGCGCGTGGCGCGCGAGGTCGGCACCGAGGGCAAGCTGGGCGGCCAAGCCGAGGTCGACGGCGTGTCCGGCACCTGGCAGCGGCTCACCGAGAGCGTGAACCAGCTGGCCGGGAACCTCACCACGCAGGTCCGCGCGATCGCGCAGGTCGCGACGGCGGTGACCGCGGGCGACCTGACCCGGCACATCACGGTCGACGCGTCCGGCGAGGTCGCGGACCTCAAGGACAACATCAACCAGATGATCGCGAACCTCAAGGAGACGACGAGGACCAACCGCGAGCAGGACTGGCTGAAGACCAACCTCGCGCAGCTGTCCGGGCGGATGCAGGGCCACCGCGACCTGGCGTCGGTGGCGGCGCTGATCCTGTCCGAGCTGGCGCCGCTGGTCCGCGCGCAGCAGGGCGCGTTCTTCCTGGCCCGCGACGACGACCGCGACGGCACGGTGCTGGAGTGCATCGCCGCGTACGGGCTCGCCCAGTCACGCGCCGGCCTGCGGTTCGGCGTGGGCGAGTCGCTGATCGGGCAGGCCGCCGTCGACCAGCGCACGATTCTGGTCCACAACGCCCCGCCGGAGTACGCGCTGATCTCGTCCGGCCTCGGCTCGGCGTCGCCGGTGAACCTGATCGTGCTGCCGGTGCTGTTCCAGGGCGAGGTGCTCGGGGTGCTGGAGCTGGCCTCGGTGAACGAGTTCAGCACGGTCCACCAGGACCTGCTGGAGCAGCTGCGGCACACGATCGGCGTCAACGTGAACACGATCCTGTCGAACTCGCGGACCGAAGCGCTGCTGACCGAGTCGCAGCGGCTGGCGCAGGAGCTGCGGGCGCGGTCGGAGCAGCTGCAGGCCCAGCAGGGCGAGCTGCGGCGGTCCAACACCGAGCTGGCCGAGAAGGCGGCGCTGCTGGCCCAGCAGAACCGCGACATCGAGGTCAAGAACAGCGAGATCGAGCAGGCGCGTCAGGAGCTCGAGGAGCGGGCCGGGCAGCTGACGGTGGCGTCGCAGTACAAGACCGAGTTCATGGCGAACATGTCGCACGAGCTGCGGACGCCGCTGAACAGCGCGTTGATCCTGGCGAAGCTGCTGTCGGAGAACCCGGAAGGGAACCTGACGGAGAAGCAGATCCAGTTCGCGAAGACGATCTACGCGGCGGGGTCGGACCTGCAGCAGCTGATCAACGACATCCTCGACCTGGCGAAGGTGGAGGCGGGCCGGCTCGACCTGCAGATGACCGACATCACGCTGCCGGAGCTGGTGGACTACGTCGAGTCGCTGTGCCGCCCGCTGACGGCGGACAAGGGCCTGGAGTTCGCGGTCCACATCGATCCCCCGGTGCCCGGCAGCGTCCACACGGACGAGCACCGGCTCCAGCAGGTCCTGCGCAACCTGCTGTCGAACGCGGCGAAGTTCACCAACGAGGGCCGGGTGCGGCTGCACATCCGCGCGGCGGACCCGGCGGAGGTGGAGCAGGAGGCGCTGCGTAACGCGCCGGGCATCATCGCGTTCGCGGTCGAGGACACCGGGATCGGCATCCCGGAGGAGAAGCTGGCGGTGATCTTCGAGGCGTTCCGCCAGGCGGACGGCACGACGAGCCGCAAGTACGGCGGCACCGGCCTGGGCCTGAACATCAGCCAGCAGCTGACGGAACTCCTGGGCGGCGAGCTCCGGGTGGTGAGCGAGCCGGGCGTGGGTTCGACGTTCACGCTGTACCTCCCGGTGGCGGCGGCCAACCTGGTGGACCCGGCCCTGACGGCCCTGTCGTCGCCCCGGCTGCCGGCGGTGCCGAGCACGGTCCTGGTGGCGGCCCCGGACGTCACGCCGAAGCGCTTCCACGGCGAGAAGGTCCTGATCGTCGACGACGACCTGCGCAACGTGTTCGCGCTGGCGGCGGTCCTGGAGCAGGCGGGCCTGGAGGTGATCTACGCGGAGACGGGCGTCGACGGCATCCGGGCCCTGGAGCGCAACGAGGACACGGCGCTGGTGCTGATGGACGTGATGATGCCGGAGCTGGACGGAAACGCCACGATCGCGGCCATCAGGGCGGAGGCGGCGAACGCGGACCTGCCGGTGATCGCGGTCACGGCGAAGGCGACGGCGGAGGACCGAGCGAGGACGCTGGCGAGCGGCGCGGACGACTACATCACGAAGCCGGTGGACACGGACAAGCTGCTGGACGTGATAGCGGCGAAGCTGGAGGCCGACGCCGCCTCGACCCGCGACTCCTGGGCCGAAAGTGGAGCGGGTGACGGGAATCGAACCCGCGTAGCTAGTTTGGAAGACTAGGGCTCTACCATTGAGCTACACCCGCGTGCCCCCGGAGGTACCCGGGTGCGTCGCTAGCTTAGCGTGACCCGCTAGGCTGATCACACACCCCCCTGGGGGTGGACCGGGATGTGGCGCAGCTTGGTAGCGCATCCGCTTTGGGAGCGGAGGGTCGCAGGTTCAAATCCTGTCATCCCGACCAGCTTGATCATCGAGCCGGCCGGAAGGCGGGGTCACTTCGCCCGAAGTGACCCCGCCTTTCCTTTTGCCCGGCCACCCTCGAAGTCCCGCACACTTCCCGTACGTCATACGAGATGCTCGGCGGCCGTCGGCAGCGCGGCCGAGGACTACCTCGCCGAACTGCGCTCGTCGTAGGCCTCGCGGGCCGCGGCCACCCTGGCCAGGTTGCCCGACCACTCCGACAGGGACGCGAACAGCGGGCCCAGGCTGCGGCCCAGCTCGCTGATCTCGTACTCCACCCGCGGCGGGACCTCGGCGTGGTAGGTCCGCACGACCAGGCCGTCGCGCTCCAGCTGCCGCAGCCGCTGGGTGAGCACCTTCGGCGTGATCGTCGTGATGCGGCGCTGCAGCTCGACGAACCGCTGGCGGCCGTACTCGTGCAGCGCCCACAGGATCGGTGTCGTCCAGCGGCTGAACACGATGTCCACCACCGGGGCGATCGGGCAGGCCTGCTCGGGTGTGGTCTCGGTCACTTTCGCCGCCTCCAGCCATTACTTTCCTCTAGGTACCTACTATACGACGGGATGTACCGTCGCCTCCATGATCATGGTTGTGGGAGCGACGGGAAACGTCGGGAAGCCGCTGGTGCGGATGCTGGCCGAGGCGGGCGAAGAGGTGACGGCGGTGTCCCGCCGGATCACCGCGGCACCTCCGGGAGTCGTTGTGCGGCAGGGAGATCTGACTTCACTGTCCGTTGAGGATGTGACGTCGGTGTTCCTGGTGGTGCCGCCGGGGTTCGAAGGCCCGCTGGAACCGGTGCTGGCCCGGGCGGCCGGTGTCGAGCGGGTGGTACTGCTGTCCTCTCAGGGCGTCGGAACGGGACGTCATCCGGCGGGGTTCGAAACGGCGGTCCAAGCTTGGGGTCCGAAGTGGACTGTGCTGCGGCCGGCCGGGTTCGCGTCGAACACTTTGCCGTGGGCGGAAAGCGTGCGAACCCGTCGCGAGATCGCGGCGCCGTTCGCGGACGTGGCCCTTCCGGTGGTCGACCCCGAGGACATCGCGGCGGTGGCGGCGGCCGCGCTGCTGGATCCGTCGCACGAGGGCCGGACGTACGAGCTGACCGGCCCGGCGGCGATCTCACCGCGCGAGCAGGCCGCGGCGATCGGCGAAGCGGTGGGTGAGCCGGTGCGATTCGTGCCGCAGACGCGGGAGGAGGCCCGCGCGGCGATGCTGGCCTTCATGCCGCCGCACGTCGCCGACGCGACGCTGGACATCCTGGGTGCCCCCACGCCGGCGGAGCAGCGGGTGAGCCCGGACGTCGAGCGGGTGCTCGGCCGCGCGCCGCGGCCGTTCGCGGAGTGGGCGTCGCGGTTCGCGGGGGCGTTCAAGTGACGATCCTGGCCCACCGTTCGTCCGGTACCGGTTCGCCGGTCGTCCTCCTGCACGGCAATCCGACGTCGTCCCGCCTGTGGCGCAACGTGGTTCCGCACCTGCCGGGCCGGCGGCTGGCCCCGGACCTCATCGGCATGGGCGACTCGCCCCGGCCGGACATCGCCTACACCTTCGACGAGCACGCGCGGTACCTGGACGAGTGGTTCGACACGCTCGGCCTCGACGACGTCGTCCTGATCGGCCACGACTGGGGCGGCGCGCTGGCCGCGGACTGGGCGTCCCGGCACCCGTCGCGGGTGCGCGGTCTGGCGTTCACGGAAGCGGTTCTGAAACCGATGACGTGGGAGGAGTTCCCGCCGGCGGGCGCGGCGGTGTTCCGCGCGATCAAGGCGGCGGGCGAACTTCCGGCCGAGTTCCTGTCCGGGCTCCCGCCGGAGTACGCGACGACGTTCGACCGTCCGCTGCTGCAGTGGGCGCGCTCGCTGCCGCTGGACGGCGAGCCGCCGGAGATCGTGGCGCGGATCGAGGCGTTCGGCCGCTGGCTGGCGTCTTCGCCGGAAGTCCCGAAGCTGCTGGTCACGTTCGAGCCGGGGCGCGACACGATGCTGACGCCGTCGATGATCGACTGGTGCGTCGCGGAGTTCGCGGCCCTGGAGGTGGTGCGGCGCCCGGAGCGAGCGGGTCACCACACGCCGGAAGAGCAGCCGGCCGCGCTGGCGGAGACGTTGGCGAGCTGGCTGACCACCGTCACGGGTCGACCGGACGGAGGTATTCCGCCGATCGGTGTAGCAGGACCGGCCGCGGGGACGACCTGGACGGCATGAGACAGGCGCGAGCGGGGCTGGCGCGGCGGTGGCGCCGCCGCGGGGGTGCGTGGTGGTGGGCGATCGTCGTGATCGTGGTCCCGGTGGCGGTGGTCGCGGCGGCGGCCGTCTCGGTGCTGCTGACGTTCGTCGACACCGGTGATCCGAAGAACCAGATCGAGCTGATCAAGACGGGGCTCACGGTCGGGGCGGGCACCGGCGGCGTGGTCGCGCTGGTCCTGACCGGCCGCCGCCAGTGGGCCACCGAGCACGACGCGGGCGAGCGGCGCCTGACCGAGCTGTACGTGAAGGCGGTCGAGCAGCTGGGTTCGGAGAAGGCGGCGGTCCGCCAAGGCGGGCTGTACGCGCTCGAGCGCGTCGCGCAGGGGAACCCGGACCAGCGGCAGACGGTCGTGAACGTGCTGTGCGCGTACCTGCGCGCGCCGTTTTCGGTGCCCGGCGCGCCCCGGCCCGGCCGGCGCCGGGGCATCAGCCGTCCGGCGGACCCGCCGCGGGTGGCGCTCGACGAGCTGTCCGCCCAGGAACGCGAGGTCCGCCGCACGGCGCAGCGCATCCTCGGGTTCCACCTGCGACCGGGGCCGAACGGCCGGCACCCGGCGGACACGTTCTGGGCGGGCATCGACCTGGACCTCGCGGGCGCGGTCCTGATCGACTTCGACTTCGGCCGGTGCCGCGCCGCTCAGGCGAGGTTCGACGAGGCCAGGTTCCTCGGCGACGTGACGTTCCGCCAGGCGGAGTTCACCGGCGACGCCTGGTTCCGGGACGCGAAGTTCACGGAGGAGGCGTGGTTCCACGGCGCGCGGTTCGGCGGCGCGGCGATGTTCGAATCGGCGACGTTCACCGAGGACGCGATGTTCGGCGAGGTGAGCGTGACGACGCTGACGACGTTCGAAGGAGCGACGTTCACCGGCGAGGCGTGGTTCCGGGGCGCGAAGTTCGCCGGGGTGCCGGTCTTCCGCAAGGCGAAGTTCGCGCGGGGCGTCCCCGCGGAGGTCGACCCGGGCACACCGTCCTGACCCCCGGCAGAATTGCCGCTCCGAGCCGGGCGCTCTTGCCGGATCTGCCCGGTTCGCGCAGGTGGGGGCGCCTGCGCGCGGGCACGTCTCCGATGCGGATTTCGAGCGTGGCGCGGCAGTAGCGTTCGCGGCCATGAAAACTCGAATCGCTCAGGCACTGCTGGTTTCGGCCTTGACGTTGTCCCTGGCGGCGCCCCCGGCCTCGGCCGCGGACGCGGGCATCCTGGTGGAGTGTTCGGGGTTCCTGCACGGCCGGACCGGCAAGAGGTTCCTCTACGCGGGCGACTGCATGTCCCCGGATTCGTTCCTGGAGACCCCGTGGCACTGGGTCGACGGCCGGTACGAGCAGCTGACGCTGGCCTTCCAGGGTGACGGGAACCTGGTGCAGTACCGCTGGATCCAGGGCCAGGGCTACGGAACGGCGATCTGGTCGACGAACACCTACGGTGTACCGGCGGGCTCGGCCACGTTGCAGCGCGACGGCAACTTCGTGCTGTACGACAACGAGGGCGACCCGTACTGGTCGACGAACACCTGGAACTGCCCGGGGCACTGGGACTGGAAGGAAGTGGAGCTGCAGGACGACGAGAACGTGGTCCTGTACATGCAGTCGGTGGGCGGCAACACCCGCTACGCCAAGTGGGACGCCTGGGGCAACGCCCACTGCTGACCCGGAGCCTCCGGGGTGGGCGACGCCGTCGCCGGCCCACCCCGCCGCCGCGGACGGCTACGGTGAGACGTCCAGGTAGTCCAGGTTCGCCGGGCCGTCGGCCGTCGTCGCGGTGAGGCGGACCGTGTGCGAGCCCGCCGGCAACGACACCGCCTTGGCCACCGTGCTCCACGTCGTCCACGCGCCGGTCGCCGGGAACGACACCCCGGCCGCCACCACCGTTCCGTCCACCGCGATGTCCACCGGGCGGTCCCCGGCCGTTCCGTTCGCGTAGCCGAACGTCACCGCCGACGCCGGGCCCGTCACCTGCCACTCGACGTAGCTGCCGACGGCGTTGGCGCCGTTCGCGAAGCCGGTCCCGGAGAAGCCCGGGTGGTTCGAGTCGATCGTGCCGCCGGCCGAAACGGAAGCGGACTCGGCTTCGTAGCGCGTCGCACCACCCGCACGCGAGACGCGGTACAGCACCGTCGCGTGGGAAGGCACCGACGCGCTGATCGTCCCCGAAGTGCTCCGGACGGCCTTGCTCCACAGGTCCTTCAGCGTGTACGAAGACGCGCTGCCGATCCCGGTCGCCGACGCGGTGGTGCCGATCGTCGCCGTCGCCGCCGTTTCGTTGGACAAGGCCACCGCGCGGTCGCCGTTCGCCAGCACCTTGCTGTACACGACCAGGCCCGCGTTCGCGCTCAGCACCGTCGCCTGCTTGCCCAGCGGGTCCTGGTCGAGCGCGATGACGTCGGTGTTCTTCAGGATCGAGAAGTTGTCGTCCGACACCTTGCGCAGGTCGCTGCCGATCAGCAGCGGCGCCGCCATCATCGCCCACAGGCTGAAGTGCGTGCGGTACTCCGCCGCCGTCATGCCGCCGTTGCCGACCTCCAGCATGTCGGGGTCGTTCCAGTGCCCGGGACCCGCGTACTGCGCGAGGCCGCGGTTGGTCTGGGCCTTCGAGATCATGCTCGACCACTTGTCGGAGATGTCACCGGTGGTGCGCCACAGGTTGCCGACCGGCGCGGCCCACGTCCACGGCTGGCTCTGGCCCCACTCGCAGATCGAGTAGGCGATCGCGCGCCCGGACTTCGCGAGCGCGTCCCGCATCGCCTTGTACCGCTGCTGGGCGTCGACGCCCTGGTTGTTGCAGTTGTCGTACTTCAGGTAGTCGACGCCCCAGGAGGCGAACAGGTTCGCGTCCTGCTGCTCGTGGTTCAGCGCACCGGGGAACCCCGCTTTGTTGCACGTCTTCGTGCCGGCGCTGGTGTAGATGCCGAACTTCAGGCCTTTCGAGTGCACGTAGTCGGCGAGCGCCTTGATCCCGTTCGGAAACCGCGCCGGGTCGGGGACCAGGTTGCCCGCCGAGTTGCGCGAGGGCAGCGCCCAGCAGTCGTCGATGTTGACGTAGGTGTAGCCCGCGTCCTTGAGGCCCTTGCTGACGAAGATGTCCGCGATGCCCTTGATCATCGCTTCGTTGAACTCGGCGCGGCACTGCGTCGAGTTCCAGTTGTTGAAGCCCATCGGCGGGGTGCGCAGCAGGCCGTTTTCGAGGGCCGCCGCCGAGGGCGCACCCAGGACGAGACCGCTGGCCGCGATCGCGAACGCGGCGGCCGCGATCGCGAGGCGCCGGAGTGAGGACATGCGTGCTCCCGGAGGTGAGGTGGAGGACCTCCGATTAGTAAAGGTTCCTTCCAATCGAGCCGTCAAGGTTTGGTGCACGAAACATCAGATATGACACCGGATCATCCCGGTCACCGGCACGCGGCGGGCAGCTCCTCGACCAGCCAGGCGTGGAGCTGCCGGGCCGCGTCCGCCACGTCCTCCCCCGTTTTGAGGGTCAGGACCGGCACCCGCGGTTCGGCGCCCGGCGCGGCGAACAGCCGCAGGTACGCACCGACCGTCGTCAGCTCGGCGTCGCTCGCCGTCTCGGGCAGCTCGCCGAACTCCACCTCCGCCGGGTCGGCGAGCACCACGCCGGTCGCGCCGGCCGCGTCCGCCACGGCGGTGGCGAACAGGGCGCCCGAGCCGGCTCCGAGCACGACGAACGGCTCGCCGTCCGCCTGCGCGCGGATCGCGTCGGCCGCCGTCGCGACCAGCGTGTCCAGGTCGGCCGGGGCCGGGGTCTCGCCGTCGAACCCCGGGGCGGGCAGCAGCCACGTCTCGCGGACGCCGTCGAAGCGCGCGGTGACGTCTTCGCACCAGCGGGTCGAGCCGGTGAGGCTGCCGAGGGCGACCAGCAACGGCCGGGCCGCGCCCGTCGTCGCGCGCCGGAGGCGGGGCGTCCACGGGGAGGCGGGCAGGAACTGCGAAGCCGTGCTCAGGAACGTCCGGAACTCGTCCGTGCGGCCGGTCGCCCGGGCCGTCCGGAGCAGCGTGCCCAGTGAGCCGGCCGGATCGGCCGCGGTCAGGACGACGTTGGCCAGGACGTGCCCGGCCAGCTCGGCGACGGTCGGGTAGTCCCAGACGAGCGCGGCGGGCAGCTCCAGGCCGGTGGCGGCGCTGATCCGGTTGCGCAGTTCGACGACACCCAGGGAGGTGAAGCCCAGGTCGGCGAACGCGGATTCCGGTTCGATCGCGTCGGCGGACGGGTGCCCGAGCGTCGCCGCCACCTCCGCCCGGACCCAGTCGAGGAGCCACGCGGGGCGGTCGGCGGCCGGGAGGTCCGCGAGACGCCCGGTGATCGGCTCGGCTTCCGGTGCTTCCGCCGTCTCGGGGGCCACCGTGTCCGGCATGACCATGTCCAGCCAGTAGCGGCTTCGCTGGAAGGGGTAGGTGGGCAGGTCTGCCCGGGCGGCTCCGGGGAAGAACGGCGCCCAGTCGACCTGGGCACCACCGACGTGAGCAGTGCTCAGCGCCGTGAGCAGTGCTCTCTCTTCGGAGCGGTCTCGTCGCAGCGCCGGGACAGCCACGCAGCTTTCCCCGAGGGTTTCCCGGGCCATCGCGCTGAGCACGCCGTCGGGGCCCAGCTCCAGGAACGTCGTGACGCCCTCGGTTTCGAGGGTCCGGAGGGCGTCGGCGAACCGGACGGCCTCGCGGACGTGCCGCACCCAGTAGTCGGCGGTGAACGGCCCGGCGAGAGCACCGCTCACATTCGAGAGCACCGGTATCCGCGCCGGGTGGTAGGTCAGGGTTTCGGCCACCGCCCGGAACTCGTCCAGCATCGGATCCATCAGGGGCGAGTGGAACGCGTGGCTCACCTTCAGCCGCTTGGTCTTCGGGAACTGCGCCGCGATCGCCAGCACCGCAGCTTCCTCGCCCGAGATGACCACCGACGCCGGGCCGTTCACCGCCGCGATCGAGACACCCTCGGTCAGGACGATTTCGGACTCCGGAACGGCGATCGAGACCATCGCCCCACCCGCGGGCAGCGCCTGCATCAGCGACGCGCGAGCCGAAACCAGGCGGCAAGCGTCCTCAAGGGACAGCACCCCGGCCACCTGCGCAGCCGAGATTTCACCGATCGAATGCCCCGCCACGAAATCCGGCCGGACACCGAAGGACTCCACCAACCGGAACAGAGCGACCTCGAGAGCGAACAACGCGGGCTGCGTGAACTCCGTGCGCTCCAACCGCTCGGCGTCATCGAAGGCAGCACGAAGATCCGGGCCGAACTGCGCGCACACCGCGTCGAAAGCCTCGGCGTACACCGGGAACCGCTCGTAGAGCTCCCGGCCCATGCCCGCCCGCTGCGCGCCCTGTCCGGTGAACAACACCGCGAGCCGCCCGGCCCGTTCGCGGCCGACGACGACGTTCGCCGCCGAGCGCGCGTCCGCCAAGGCGGAAAGCCCGCTCCGCAGCTCGCCGGCATCGGCACCGTGGACCACCGCCCGGTGCGCGAACCGGCTCCGCGAGCAGACCAGCGACAACCCGACGTCGGCCGGGTGCTCCCCGACGTCCAGCAGCTGCGCCGCCTGCGCGCGCAACGCGGCTTCGCTCCGGCCGGACAGCACCCACGGCAGCACTCCGGTGTCCCCGCGGTCCGGCACGACCGGCGGCCGGACCGGTGCCTGTTCGATGATCGCGTGCGCGTTCGTCCCGCTGACGCCGAACGACGAGACACCGGCCCGCCGCGGCCGGTCCACCGCCCACTCGCGCGCCTCGGTCAGCAGTTCCACCGACCCCGCGGCCCAGTCCACATGGGACGAAGGGGCGTCGACGTGCAGGGTCGGCGGCAGCACGCCGTGCCGCATCGCCATGATCACCTTGATCACGCCCGCCACCCCGGCGGCGGCCTGCGTGTGCCCGATGTTGGACTTCAGCGAGCCGAGCCACAACGGCGTCGTCCGGTCCTGGCCGTAGGTCGCCAGGATCGCCTGCGCTTCGATCGGGTCGCCCAGCGTCGTGCCGGTGCCGTGGCCTTCCACGACGTCCACTTCGGACGGCTCCAGTCCCGCCCCGGCCAGCGCGGCGCGGATCACCCGCTGCTGCGACGGACCGTTCGGCGCGGTCAGGCCGTTCGACGCGCCGTCGGAGTTGACCGCCGTGCCGCGGACCACCGCGAGCACCGGGTGGCCGAGCCGCCGGGCGTCGGAAAGCCGTTCCACAGCGAGGATTCCGGCGCCTTCGCCCCAGCCGGTGCCGTCGGCCGCGTCGGCGAACGACTTGCACCGGCCGTCGGCCGCGAGGCCGCGCTGGCGGCTGAAGTCGATGAACACACCCGGTGTCGAAAGGACGGTCACACCGCCCGCCAGCGCGAGGTCGCACTCCCCCTGCCGCAGCGCCTGGCACGCCAGGTGCAGCGCCACCAGCGACGACGAACACGCCGTGTCCACAGTGATCGCCGGGCCTTCGAGACCGAACGCATAGGCGACGCGGCCGGACACCACGCTCGCCGAGCTGCCGGTGCCGAGGAACCCCGCGACGCCCTCGGGCACGGCGAGCGGGCGGGACGCGTAGTCGGAGTACATCACGCCGGTGAAGACGCCGGTCCGGCTGCTGCGCAGCGATTCCGGGTCGATGCCCGCGCGTTCCAGGGCCTCCCAGGACGTTTCCAGCAACAGCCGCTGCTGCGGGTCCATGGCCAGGGCCTCGCGGGGCGAAATGCCGAAGAAGCCCGCGTCGAAGTCGGCGGCGTCGTAGAGAAACCCGCCTTCCTTGGCGTAGCTGGTGCCGGGGTGGTCCGGGTCGGGGTCGTAGAGCGCGTCGAGGTCCCAGCCGCGGTCGTCCGGGAGGCCGCCGACGGCGTCGCGGCCGGCGGCGACGAGGTCCCACAGGTCCTCCGGGCCGCGGACCCCGCCGGGGTAGCGGCAGCCGATGCCGACCACGACGATCGGGTCGCCGTCCACCCGCCGTTCCCGCACCGCCACCGGCGCCGCCGCCCCGGAGACGCGCTCGACGACGTACCGCGTGAGGGCCTGCGGGGTCGGGTGGTCGAAGACGAGCGTCGCCGGCAGCCGCAGGCCGGTCTCGGCGGCCAGGCGGTTGCGCAGTTCGAGGGCGGTCAGCGAGTCGAAACCCAGCTCCTTGAACGCGCGTGCCGGTTCGACGGCGGCCCCCGACGCGTACCCGAGCACGCCCGCGACCAGGCCGCGGACGAGCTCCAGGGCCTGGCGGAGGCGGTCGTCCGCGCCCAGCCCGGCCAGGCGGCCGGCGAACGACGACTGCGTGGCCGCCGCCGTCGCCTGCCGCCGGGGCGGCGGGAGCAGGCCGTGGAGCAGCGTGGGCGTCACCGGCTGCCGGCGCAGGGCCGCGAGTTCGAGCCGGACCGGCGCGAGGACGGCCCGGTCCGCGGCGACGGCCCGGTCGAACAACGCCAGGCCGAGCTCGGTGTCCAGGGGTGTCATGCCCGCGCCCGCCATGCGGCGCCGGTCGCCGTCGGCGAGGTGGCCGGTCATCGAGCTGGCCTCGGCCCACAGACCCCAGGCCAGGGCGATGGCGGGCAGGCCCCGGGCCCGGCGGTGCTGCGCGAGGGCGTCGAGGAACGCGTTCGCGGCGGCGTAACCGGCCTGGCCCGCGCCGCCCATGGTGGCCGAGAAGGACGAGAACAGGACGAACGCGGTGAGGTCCGAGGTGAGTTCGTGGAGGTTGAGGGCCGCCTCGGCCTTGGGCCGCAGGACCGCCGCCAGCCGGTCCGGGGTGAGGGATTCGAGGACGCCGTCGTCGAGCACGCCCGCCGCGTGCACGACCGCCGACACCCGGTGTCCGGCCAGGACTTCCACGAGCTGTGTGCGGTCGGCGACGTCGCAGGCGACGGCCGTGGCGGTGGCGCCCAGCCCGGCGAGTTCAGCCGCGAGCTCGGCGGGTTCGCGGCGGGAGAGCAGCAGAAGCTCCCGGACGCCGTGGTCGGTGACGAGGTGCCGGGCGATCAGGCCGCCGAGCAGGCCCGATGCGCCGGTGATCAGCACCGCGCCGTCACCCCAGTCCGCCGTTTCATCCACAGTGGACGCGCGCGCCAGCCGCGGGGCCAGCCATTTCCCGGCGCGCAACGCGAGCTGCGGTTCGTCGAGCGGCAGTTCCGCCGGGACGTCGTCGGCGTCCAGGAGCACGAACCGGCCGGGGTTCTCGGTCTGCGCCGATCGCACCAGGCCGGTCACGGCCGCGGCGGCGAGGTCGGTGACGTCCTCGCCGTCGACGGAGACCGCACCGGTGGTCACGACGACCAGCAGCCCCTCGGAAGCCAGGGCCCCTTGGAGCCGCTCGAGGACCGCCGTGGTCACGTCCCGCACCGGGCCGCCCGGGACGCGGAACACCTCGAAGTCACTCGTCAGCTCGGTGACGGCCACCTCGGGCCAGGTGATTTCGAAGAGCGCGTCGGCACGTGTGGTTTTCGCGGGCGTGCGCAGCGACAGCGACCGCACGGCACCGACCGGCGCGCCGGTTTCGTCGGCGAAGCTCAGCGCGACGGCGTCCGCGGACACGGGTGTCAGCGCGACCCGCAGGACGGTCGCACCGGAGGCCGTCAGGGAAACGCCGCTCCACGCGAACGGCAGCCTCGGCCCGTCCCCCGCCGCCAGCGCACCGAAGCCGGCCGCGTGCAGGGCCGCGTCGAGCAGCGCCGGGTGCAGCCCGAACCGGGCCGCCTCGGTGCGCCGGGCTTCGGGCAGCTCGACCTCGGCGAAGACGTCGGACCCGCGGGTCCACACCGCGCGCAGGCCGCGGAACGCCGGGCCGTAGTCGACGCCGGTGGCCGCCATGGCCGGGTAGAAGCCGTCGAGCCCGACCCGCGCCGCTCCGGCCGGTGGCCAGGTGCCGAGTGGCTCGGCGGCAACGGGCTCCTCGGTCAGGAGGCCGGTCGCGTGCCGGGTCCACGGGGTGAACTCGTCCGGCCGGGCGAAGATCGCGAGCTCGCCGTCCTCGCCCACCGAGACCTGCAGTCGGATCCCGCCCTGGGCGGGCAGGACCAGCGGCGTCTCCAGGGTCAGCTCTTCGAGCGTCCGGCGGCCGACCTGGTCGCCGGCGCGGAGGGCGAGCTCGACGAAGGCCGTGCCGGGCAGCAGGACTTCGCCGCCGACGCGGTGGTCGGCCAGCCACGGCAGGCTGTGCAGCGAGAGTTTGCCGGTGAGCACCGCGCCGCCCGAGCCCGCCAGGGCCACGACCGCGCCGAGCAACGGGTGCTCCGCCGACGTCAGGCCGAGGCCGCCCGCGTCGCCGACGGACACCAGCCGCGGCCAGTAGCGTTCGTGCTGGAACGGGTAGGTGGGCAGGTCGGTGCGGCGGGCGCCGGGGAACGCGTCGTCCCACCGGACGTCCACGCCGTGCACCCAGGCTTCGGCGAGGGAGGTGTGGAAGCGGGCGAGGCCGCCGTCGTCGCGACGCAGCGAGCCGAGCGCGGTCACCTCGTCGCCGCCGATCGCCATGGTCAGCACCGGGTGCGGCGAGGCTTCGACGAAGGTCCGGAAACCCTGGCCCGCCAATGCTTCCACGGCGGTGTCGAGCCGGACCGGACGGCGGAGGTTGGTGTACCAGTACCCGGCGTCCAGCTCGGGGCCGTCGAGCCAGGTGCCGGTGACCGTCGAGAAGAAGCCCGTCGTGGTGGTGCCCGGCCGGACCGGGGCCAGTACCGCGAGGAGGCGGTCGCGGATGCGTTCCACCTGCGGGGAGTGCGAGGCGTAGTCCACCGGGACTCGCTTCGCGCGGACATCGGTGCAGGCGGCCAGGAGTTCGTCCAGGGCGTCCGGTGCGCCGGAGACGACCACCGCGGACGGGCCGTTGATCGCGGCGAGCGACAGGCGGTCGCCCCAGGGCGCGATCCGGGCCGCCACGGCGTCGGCGGACTCGGCGATCGAGACCATGCCCCCGTCGCCCGCGAGTTCGAGGATGGCCTGGCTGCGCAACGCGACCACGCGGGCACCGTCCTCAAGCGACAGTGCACCCGAGACGACGGCAGCGGCGATCTCCCCTTGGGAATGACCGACGACCGCGGCGGGCTCGACGCCGTACGAGCGCCACAGCTCGGCGAGCGAGACCATCACGGCGAACAAGGCGGGCTGCACGACGTCGACACGGTCCAGCATCGCCGCGTCCCGGATCACTTCGGTCAACGACCAGTCCACAAAGGATGACAGCGCCTCGGCGCACTCGGCCATCCGCGCGGCGAACACCGGGGCCTCGGCGAGCAGGTCCACCGCCATCCCGGCCCACTGGGAACCCTGGCCGGGGAACACCATCGCGACCTTGCCCGTGACCGCCGTCCCCTTGACGACAGCGGGCGCGGGCACGTCCCCGGCGAGGGCCGTGAGCCCGGCGAGGAGACCGTCGCGGTCGCCGACGATCACCGCGCGGTGGTCGAACGCCGACCGCGTCGTGGCCAGCGACAACCCGATGTCGCCGATGGGCCCGGTGACGTCGGCGATCGCGGCCGCCTGGGCGCGAAGGGCCTCGGGCGACCGGGCCGACAGCACCCAGGGCACGACCCGGCCGGGCTCGTCGGGGCCGGCGGCCGAATCGGCCTCGGCCTGCTCCAGGATCGTGTGCGCGTTGGTGCCGCTCATGCCGAACGCCGAGACCGCGGCCCGGCGCGGCCGGTCCGAGAGCCACTCTCGGCGTTCGGTGAGCAGTTCCACGGACCCCGCCGACCAGTCGACCCGCGACGACGGTTCGCCGGCGTGCAGGGTCGGCGGCAGAACGCCGTGGCGCATCGCCTGCACCATCTTGATCACGCCGGCGATCCCGGCCGCGGCCTGGGTGTGACCGAGGTTGGACTTGACCGAACCCAGCCACAGCGGCGTTTCCCGGTCCTGGCCGTAGGTCGCCAGCAGCGCCTGGGCTTCGATCGGGTCGCCCAGGGTCGTCCCGGTGCCGTGCGCTTCGACCACGTCGACGTCCGAAGTGGACAGACCGGCGTCGGCCAGCGCCGCCCGGATCACCCGATGCTGCGAAGGACCGTTGGGTGCGGTCAGGCCGTTGGACGCGCCGTCGGAGTTCACCGCGGAACCGCGGACGAGGGCGAGCACCGGGTGGCCGTGGCGGCGCGCGTCGGACAGCCGTTCCACGACGACCATGCCGCTGCCTTCGCCCCACGACGTGCCGTCGGCGGCTTCGGCGAACGCCTTGCACCGGCCGTCCGGGGCCAGTCCGCGCAGGCGGCTGAACGCGATGAACGAGCCCGGCGTCGGCAGCACGGTGACGCCGCCGGCCAGCGCGAGGTCGCACTCCCCCTGCCGCAGCGCCTGCACGGCCAGGTGCAGCGCGACCAGCGACGACGAGCACGCCGTGTCGACGGTCAGCGTCGGCCCCTCGAAACCGAACGCGTACGCGACGCGTCCGGAAAGGACACTCGCCGCGTTGCTCGTCGCGAGGTGCCCTTCGAGGGCTTCGGCGGAACTGAGCATGAGGGTGCCGTAGTCCTGGCCGTTGGAACCGACGAAGACGCCCGTCCGGCTGCCTTTCAGCGACGGCGGCCGGATTCCGGCGTGCTCCAACGCTTCCCACGACGTCTCCAGCAGCAGCCGCTGCTGCGGGTCCATGGCCAGGGCTTCGCGCGGGGAGATGCCGAAGAACCCGGCGTCGAAGTCCGCGACGCCGTCGAGGAAACCGCCTTCGCGCACATAGGACGTTCCCGGTGTCTCCGGGTCCGGGTCGTACAGCGAGCCGAGTTCCCAGCCGCGGTCCTCGGGGAAGCCGGAGATCGCGTCCCGGCCGCCCTCGACCAGGTCCCACAGCTGCGCCGGGGTGCGGACGCCGCCCGGGAACCGGCAGCCGAGGCCGACGATCGCGACCGGCTC
Organism: Amycolatopsis sp. NPDC004625; assembly: GCF_040609695.1. Lineage (NCBI taxonomy): Bacteria > Bacillati > Actinomycetota > Actinomycetes > Pseudonocardiales > Pseudonocardiaceae > Amycolatopsis > Amycolatopsis sp. NPDC004625. The sequence goes on along the minus strand of NZ_JBEXKX010000059.1, from coordinate 18,963 downwards.
GGTGGTCTGCGCCTCCTGGAGCCGGCGGCGGGTGTCCTGCAGATCGGCCGTGACCCGCTTGAGGAAGTAGCGGAGCTTTTCCTCGTTGTCCATCGTGTTCACTCCATGCAGTCGCGAGACGCCGGGTCAGGAGATGCCGAACTCTTTGCCGAGGAGGTCGAACATCTCCTCGTCGCTGGCGGATTCGAGGCTCGGGGCGGCCGGTTCGCCCGCCCAGCCCGCGGTGAGCAGTCGCAGCTGGTCCGCGACGCGCGCCCGGTCGGCCTCGCCGAGGGTGGCGCCGACGCGGCCGAGCTCGTCGAGCAGCCCGTCGACCCCGCGCTCGTCCTCCCGCAGTTCCGCGGTCAGGTGCCGGGCCAGCGAGGACGGCGAGGGGTGGTCGAAGATGAGCGTCGCGGGCAGGTTCAGGCCGGTGACGCGGTCCAGGCGGTTGCGGAGCTCGACCGCGGTCAGCGACGTGAAGCCGGTTTCGCTGAACGCCCGGTCCGGGGCGACGTCGGCCGCCCGGCCGTGGCCGAGCACCGCCGCGACGTGCTCGCGGACGACACCCAGCACGAGGTCGCCGGCGTCGGCCGCGGACAGCCCGGCCAAGCGGTCGCCGAGCCCGGCGGGCGCCTCGACGACGGGCGCCGCGGGGGCCAGCTCGGCGTAGAGCGGCCGGTTCGCCGGGTAGCTGTCCCAGTCGATGTCGGCGACGACCTGCGACCGGGTGAGCCGGCCGAGCGCCGCCGCGGCGTCGGCCGCGGGCAGCGGGGTGACTCCGGCGCGCCGCATCCGGTCGGCGTTTTCCGCCGCCATGCCTTCGCCCGCCCAGGGACCCCAGGCGATCGAGACGGCCGCGCGGCCGTCCGCACGACGGCGCTGCGCGAGCGCGTCCAGCTCGGCGTTGGCCGCCGCGTAGTTCGCCTGTCCCGCGGCGCCGACCGCGCCGGCGAGCGAGGAGAACAGCACGAAGGCGTCGAGGTCGCCGGTCAGCTCGTCGAGGATCCGGGCGCCGGTCACCTTGGCCCGCAGGACCGCGGCGAAGCGGTCGCCGGTGAGCGTGTCGACGACGCCGTCGTCGAGAACGCCCGCCGCGTGCACCACCGCGGTCACCGGGTGCTCGGCCAGCAGGGCCGCGACCGCGTCCCGGTCGGCGACGTCGCAGGCGACGGCCGTCACCCGCTCGTCCGGCGCTTCGCCGCCGCGGCGGCTCGCCAGGACGACGTGCTCGGCGCCGTGGTCCAGGAGCCAGCGGGTGACGTGCCCGCCGAGGGCCCCGGTGCCGCCGGTGACCAGCACCGTGCCGCGCGGAGTCCACTGTGGACCACCACGGTGGTCGCGGACGAGCCGGCGGGTGAAGACACCGCTGGGCCGGACGGCGATTTCGTCCTCGCCGCCCGCGGCCAGGACGGCGCAGAGCCGCTCGCCCGCCTCGGCGCTGAGGGTGTCCGGCAGGTCGACCAGGCCGCCCCAGCGGTTGGGGTGTTCCATGGCGACCGTGCGGCCGAAGCCCCAGAACTGGGCCTGGGCCGGGTCGGCGACGGGCTCGCTGTCCGCCGTCGCGACCGCGCCGCGGGTGGCGCACCACAGCGGCGCGGTGACGCCCGCGTCACCGAGGCCCTGGACCAGGGCGAGGGTCTGCGGGAGGCCGGCGGCCACGGGCGACGCCGGGGCGCCGGCGGCGAAGGCCAGCAGCGAAAGCGCGCCGACCGGCGTGGCGGATTCTTCGGCCAGCTTGGCCTCGACCAGCTTCGCGACCGTGATGCGGTCGGCGTCCTCGGGCACCCGGACGACCAGGGGCCGCGCTCCGTGGGTCGCGAAAGCACCTGCCACCGCTGTCGCGGCCGATGGGTCGTCGAGGGTCTCCGGCAGGACGAACAGCCAGTCGCCCGATACCGCGGCCGTCTCTTCGCGCACCTTGCGCCAGACGACCCGGTAGCGCCAGGTGTCGGCGCTCGCCCGCGTCTCGCGCCGCCAGCCGGAGAGGGCCGGGAGCGCGGCGGCGACGGCGGTGCGCTGGTCACCGTCCAGGCCGAGCAGGGAGCCGAGCGAGTCCAGGTCCTCGCCTTCGACCGCCGCCCAGAACTCGGTGTCCACTTCGGACATCGGCGCGGCGGGCGCGGGCTCCGGCCAGAACCGCTGCCGCCGGAAGGGGTAGGTGGGCAGGTCGACCGCGCGGGCCGGCGGGTAGAACGCGGCCCAGTCGACGTCGATGCCCTGGACGTGAACAGTGCTCACCGCCGTGAGCAGTGCTCTCTCTTCGGAGCGGTCTCGCCGCAACGCCGGGACCGCGGCGGCGCCGACCATCGGGCTGAGCACGCCGTCCGGCCCCAGCTCCAGGAACACGTTCACGCCCGCGGCTTTCAGCGTCTCGATGCCGTCGGCGAACCGGACGGCTTCGCGCACGTGGCGAACCCAGTAGTCCGCGGTGAACGGCTCGGCGAGAGCACCGCTCACATTCGAGAGCACCGGTATCCGCGCCGGGTGGTAGGTGAGAGTCTCGGCCACCGCCCGGAACTCGTCGAGCATCGGGTCCATCAGCGACGAGTGGAACGCGTGACTCACGGTGAGCCGCTTGGTCTTGATGCCGCGCTCGGCCAATTCCGCGGCGAGCTTCAGCACTGCGGCCTCGTCGCCCGAGATCACCACCGACTCGGGGCCGTTGACCGCCGCGATCGAAACGCCTTCGGTCAGGGTGACAGCCGATTCCGGGGCGGCGATCGAGACCATCGCCCCGCCCGCGGGCAGCGCCTGCATCAGCGTCGCCCGCGCGGCCACCAACCGGCAGGCGTCCTCGAGGGACAGGACCCCGGCCACGTGCGCGGCGACCAGTTCGCCGATCGAGTGCCCGGCGACGAAGTCCGGGCGCACGCCCCACGCCGTGACGAGCCGGTGCAGCGCGACTTCGATCGCGAACAGCGCGGGCTGGGTGTACCCGGTCCGGTCGAGCCGCTCGCCGCCGTCGAAGACGATCTCGCGCAGCGGGGCGTCGAGCAGGCCGTCGAACTCGGCGCACACGGCGTCGAAGGCGTCGGCAAACACCGGGAACCGGTCGTAGAGCTCGCGGCCCATCCCGGCGCGCTGCGCGCCCTGGCCGGTGAACAGCACGGCCAGCCGGCCGCCGGGGACGGCGGTGCCGCGCACGGCGTTGTCCAGGTCCGCGAGCCCGGCCAGGAGCTGCTCCCGGTCCCCGAGGACGACGGCCCGGTGTTCCAGGGCCGCCCGCCCGGTCGCCAGGGTGCGGCCGACCTCGACCGCCGGAGCGTCCTCGCCGACCGCGGTGCGGAGGCGGCGTGCATGCTCGTGCAGGGCTTGCTCGTCCTTCGCCGACAGTGGCCAGAGGGTGAGCCCCGGCGGCACCGGGGACGTGGGCTCGGGCTCCCCTGCTTCGAGGATCAGGTGGGCGTTGGTGCCGCTGACGCCGAACGCCGACACGCCCGCCCGCCGCGGCCGGGCGGCCGGCCACCCGCGCGGCTCGGTCAGCAGCTCCACGGCTCCCGCCGACCAGTCCACTTGGGACGAGGGCGCGTCGACGTGCAGTGTTTGCGGGAGCACGCCGTGGCGCATGGCCATGACCATCTTGATGACCCCGGCGATGCCCGCGGCGGCCTGGGTGTGGCCGATGTTGGACTTCACCGAACCCAGCCACAGCGGCGTTTCCCGCTCCTGGCCGTAGGTGGCCAGCAGGGCCTGGGCCTCGATCGGGTCGCCCAGCCTGGTCCCGGTGCCGTGCGCCTCGACGGCGTCGACGTCCGAAGTGGACAGACCGGCGTCGGCCAGCGCGGCGCGGATGACCCGTTGCTGGGAGGGGCCGTTCGGCGCGGTCAGGCCGTTGGACGCGCCGTCGGAGTTCACCGCCGAACCGCGCACGACGGCCAGCACCCGGTGGCCGTGGCGGCGGGCGTCCGACAGCCGTTCCAGCAGCACCAGGCCGGCGCCTTCGCCCCAGCCGGTGCCGTCCGCGGCGTCGGCGAACGCCTTGCAGCGGCCGTCGGACGCCAGGCCGCGCTGGCGGCTGAACTCCACGAACGTGGCCGGGGTGGACATCACGGTCGCGCCGCCGGCCAGCGCGAGGTCGCACTCGCCGCGGCGCAGCGCCTGCGCGGCCAGGTGGATGGCGACCAGCGACGACGAGCACGCGGTGTCGACGGTGAGCGCCGGGCCTTCGAGGCCGAAGGCGTAGGCCAGCCGGCCGGACACGACCGCGGCGGCGTTGCCGGTGCCGATGAAGCCGCCGACCTCCTCGCCTGCCGAGCCGAGCAGGCCCGCGTAGTCCTGGCCGTTGGTGCCGGCGAAGACGCCGGTTTTCGTGCCGCGCAACGACTGCGGGTCGATCCCGGCCCGTTCGAAGACCTCCCAGGTGATCTCCAGCAGCAGGCGCTGCTGCGGGTCCATGGCGAGGGCTTCGCGCGGCGAGATGCCGAAGAACGCCGCGTCGAATTCGGTTGCGGTGTCGAGGAACCCGCCGTCGCGGACGTAGCTGTGGCCGCTCTTGCCCGGGTCCGGGTCGTAGAGCGCGCCGAGGTCCCAGCCGCGGTCCTCGGGCAGGCCGGTCATGGCGTCGACGCCGTCCGCGACGAGCCGCCAGAGCTCCTCCGGCGTGGCGACCGAGCCGGGGAACCGGCAGCCCATGGCGACGAGCGCGATCGGTTCGTCGGCCCGGACGGGTGCCGGGCGGGTCTCGGCCGGTTCCGGGTGGCGGCCGAGCAGCTCGCGGTGCAGGTGCCGGGCCAGTGCGGCCGGGGTCGGGTGGTCGAACACCAGCGTCGCGGGCAGGCTCAGCCCGGTCGCCGCGTCGAGGCGGTTGCGCAGCTCGACGGCGGTCAGGGAGGTGAAGCCGCTGTCGGAGAACGCTCGCTCGGCGTCGACGGCCGCCGCGTCGGCGTAACCGAGCACCGCCGCAACGTGCATGCGGGTCAGGTCGAGGACCCTTCGATTGCTGTCCTCTTCGGATAGTCCACTCAGGAGTCCGACGGGTTCGGTCGTGTGTGGACTTTCGAGCGGCCCGGCGAATCCGGCGAACAGTGGCCGGGGCCGGACGGCCCGCAGCGCCGGGAGGTAGACGTCCCAGTCGAGGTCGGCCACCACGGCGTCGGCGGCCGTCTCGAGGAACAGCGCGTCGAGGGCGAGGGCGGGCTCCAGGGCGCCGACGCCCGCGGCACGCAGCCGTCGCCGCGTTTCGGCGTCACCGGCGGCCATGCCTTCGCCCGCCCAGGGACCCCAGGCGATCGAGACGGCGGGCAGCCCGGCAGCGCGCCGCTGCTGGGCGAGCGCGTCGAGGTGCGCGTTGGCGGCGGCGTAGCTGCCTTGGCCGGCGGCGCCGAACGCGCCGGCCATGGACGAGAACAGGACGAACGCGTCGAGACCGGAGGTGAGCGCGGACAGGTTGTCGGCCGCGGTCGCCTTCGCGCGCAGCACGGTATCGAAGCGCTCGGGCGTGAGGGACTCGATGACGCCGTCGTCGAGGACGCCCGCGGCGTGCACGACCGCGCGGAGATCATCGGGGAGGACGGCGGCGAGCGCGTCACGGTCGGCAGCGTCGCAGGCCACGATGGAGACGTCGCAGCCGAGGCCGGTCAGTTCCCGTTCGAGATCGGCGGCCCCGGGCGCCTCACGCCCGCGGCGGCTGAGCAGCACCAGCCGTTCAGCGCCGGTGGCGGCCAGGCGGCGGGCGACCTGTGCGCCGAGCGCGCCGGTACCCCCGGTGACCAGGACGGTCCCCCGCGGTCGCCACGCTTCGGCCGACGCCTCCCGACGTTCCAGCCGTCGCGCGAAGACCCCGGAGGCCCGAAGGGCAACTTCGTCTTCGGCACCGGCAAGCACGGCGGCGAGCCGCCCGCGGGCGCGATCGTCGAGGTCGGCGGGGAGGTCGATGAGGCCACCCCAGCGTTGGGGCAGTTCCATGGCGGCGGTGCGGCCGAGGCCCCAGACCTGGGCTTGCGCCGGGGAATCGACGCGGTCCGCGCGGACAGCGGCGACTGCGCCGCGGGTGAGACACCAGAGGCGGGCGGAGGTTTGGAGGTCGCCGAGGGATTGGAGGAGGGTGGCGGTGCCGGCCGCGGCGCCTTGGGCGCCTTCGGTGAGGGCCAAGAGGGAGAGGACACCGTCGACCGCCGCGACCGCCCCGGCCGGAGCTGGCGATGGAAGCGCACCGGCTGCTGCCGCGATCCCGCCGCCATCCTCGGCGGGGGTCGACGAGGAAAGGGCACCGTCCGCCACGACCTCGCGGCCATTGTCGGCCGGGGTCGGCGATGGAAGCGCACCGGCTGCCGCCGCGATCCGGACGCCATCCTCGGCGGGGCCCGACGAGGAGAGGGCACCGTCCGCCGCTGCGACCCCGCGGCTGCCGTCGGGCAGAGCCGGCGAGGAAGGCACACCAGCCGCCGCGATCTCGGCGCCGTTCTCGGGCGGGGCTGGTGATCGATGCGTGCCGGGGCCTTCGGAGGCGGTCAATGCCTTGCGGAGGCGGTCGGTGAACTCCGCGCGTGGCAGTCGGGGGTCGATTCGGACCGGGGTGATGCGGGCTCCGCGTTCGATCATTGTCTGCGCGATGGCCGCCGCGACGCCCGGCTCGGCCTCCTCCGGCACGACCAGCAGCCAGTTGCCGGTGAGTGCGGTCGGCTCCGTCGGTACCGGGCGCCACGTGGTGGTGTAGCGCCAGGAGTCCACTGTGGATTTTCGGGTGCGGCGCCGGTACCAGGCCGACAGGGCCGGGGTGACTGCCTCGGCGACGTCCTCCGGCAGTTCCAGCTCGGCAGCCAGCTCGCCGCTGCGCACGACGTCCCAGAACCCGGAGTCACCGCCGGGCGCCGCGCCGGGGTCTGCCGTGAGCCAGTAGTTCCGGTGCTGGAAGGCGTACGTGGGCAGGTCGACTCGCCGGCCGCCGGCGACGAACGGTGTCCAGTCGACCTCGATGCCGTTGGCGTGAGCGGTGCTCAGAGCTGTGAGCAGTGCTCTCTCTTCGGAGCGGTCGCGTCGCAACGCCGGGATCGCGAGGCCGTCGACCATTGCGCTGAGCACGCCGTCCGGGCCCAGCTCCAGGAAAACGTCCGCTCCCGCGGCCTTCAAAGCCGAGACGCCGTCGGCGAAGCGGACGGTTTCGCGCACGTGGCGGACCCAGTAGTCCGCCGTGAACGGCTCGGCGAGAGCACCGCTCACATTCGAGAGCACCGGTATCCGCGCCGGGTGGTAGGTCAGGGTCTCGGCCACCGAGCGGAATTCGTCGAGCATCGGATCCATCAGCGGCGAGTGGAACGCGTGGCTGACCGTGAGGCGCTTCGTCTTGGGGAACTGCGCCGCGATCGCCAGCACCGCAGCCTCGTCGCCCGAGATGACCACCGACTCGGGGCCGTTCACCGCCGCGATCGAGACACCCTCGGCGAGGGGGATCTCGGACTCGGCCGCGGCGATCGAGACCATCGCCCCGCCCGCGGGCAACGCCTGCATCAACGAGGCCCGCGCCGAAACCAGGCGGCAAGCGTCCTCAAGAGACAACACCCCGGCCACCTGCGCAGCCGAGATTTCACCGATCGAATGCCCCGCCACGAAATCCGGACGGACACCGAACGACTCGACCAACCGGAACAGCGCGACCTCAAGAGCGAACAACGCGGGCTGCGTGAACTCGGTCCGGTCGAGCAGCTCGGCATCCTCGAAAGCGGGCAGCAAGCCCGGAAAGTGGCCGCAGACCTCATCGAAGGCCGAGGCGTAAACCGGGAACCGCTCGTAGAGCTCAAGTCCCATGCTCACCCGCTGCGCACCCTGGCCGGTGAACAACACCGCCAGCCGCCGATCAGGCCGCGCAACCCCGGACACGGCCGGATTTTCCAGAGCGGCCAAGAGTTCCCCGCGGTCACCGCCCAAAACCACGAGCCGGTGTTCGAGGGCGGCGCGCTCGGTCAGAGAAAACCCGACGTCGACGGGCGCAAGCTCCGGCCGAGCCTCGACGTGCCTGCGAAGACGTTCCGCCTGCGCGGCGAGCGCGTCGGCATCGCGAGCTGACAGCAGCCACGGCACCAGGCCGGCGGGCGCGGCGGGCACCGGCTGAGGAGCGACCGGGGCCTGTTCGATGATCGTGTGCGCGTTGGTGCCCGAAATACCGAACGACGAGATGCCCGCACGGCGCGGCCGTCCCGTATCGGGCCAGCGCCGGGCGTCGGTGAGCAGCTCGATCGCGCCGGACTCCCAGTCCACACGCGACGATGGCGCGTCCACGTGCAGCGTCTTCGGCAGGACGCCGTGCCGCAGCGCCATGACGACCTTGATCACCCCCGCGATACCCGCGGCGGCCTGCGTGTGCCCGATGTTCGACTTGAGCGAGCCCAGCCGAAGCGGCTCCTCGCGGTCCTGTCCGTAAGTGTCCAAAAGGGCCTGGGCCTCGATCGGGTCGCCGAGCGTGGTGCCCGTACCGTGCGCCTCGACGGCGTCCACATCGGACGGCGCCAGGCCCGCGCCGGCGAGCGCGGCCCGGATGACCCGCTGCTGGGAGGGACCGTTGGGGGCGGTGAGGCCGTTGGACGCGCCGTCGGAGTTGACCGCGGAACCGCGGACGAGCGCCAGGACTTCGTGGCCGTGGCGACGTGCGTCCGACAGCCGTTCGAGCAGCACCAGGCCGGCGCCTTCGCCCCAGCCGGTGCCGTCCGCCGCCTCCGCGAACGCCTTGCAGCGGCCGTCGGACGCCAGGCCGCCCTGGCGGTCGAACTCCACGAACATGCCGGGCTGCGCCATCACCGCGACACCCCCGGCGAGGGCCAGGTCGCACTCGCCGCGGCGCAGCGCCTGGGTCGCCCAGTGCAGCGCGACCAGGGACGACGAGCACGCGGTGTCGACGCTGACGGCCGGGCCTTCGAAACCGAAGGTGTAGGAGACACGACCGGAGACGACGCTGGTGGCGTTGCCGGTCAGCAGGTGCCCTTCGACGCCGGCCGCCACCTCGGCGACGCCGCTGCCGTACGCCTGGTGCGCGGCGCCGACGAACACGCCGGTGCTGCTGCCGCGCAGCGAGCGCGGGTCGATCCCGGCGCGTTCCAGTGCCTCCCAGGAGACTTCCAGCAGCAGCCGCTGCTGGGGGTCCATGGCCAGGGCTTCGTGCGGCGAGATGCCGAAGAACTCGGCGTCGAAGCCGCCGGCGTCGTGCACGAACCCGCCCTCGGCGGCACCCAGCGCGGCGAGGTCCCAGCCGCGGTCCGCGGGCAGCGGCGTGAGGGCGTCGCGGCCGGTTTCGACCAGGCGCCACAGGTCTTCCGGCGACGTCACGTCCCCCGGGTAGCGGCAGCTCATCGCGACGATGGCGATCGGATCACCGTCGACGACCGCGGTGACCGCCTTCGCCGCCGGCCGGTCGTCGCCGGCGACTTCGGCCTGCAGCAGCGCGGCCAGCGCCTGCGGGTTCGGGTGGTCGAAGACGACCGTCGCGGGCAGCCGCAGGCCGGTCACCGCGGTGAGCCGGTTGCGCAGCTCGACGGCGGTCAGGGAGTCGAAACCCAGGTCCTTGAACGCCTTCTGCGGCTCGACGGCGTCGGCGCCGTCATGGCCGAGGACCGCGGCGACGTGCGTGCGGACGAGGTCGAGCAGGAACCGGCGGACGTCGTCGCCGCCGAGCCCGGCCAGGCGCGCGGCGAGGCCGTCGGTGCCCGGCGCCGCCCCGGCCGCGCGGCGCGTGCGCACGCGGACCAGGCCGTGCCACAGCGCGGGCAGGTGCTCGGCCTGGGCGCGCAGGGCGGCGAGGTCGACGCGGACCGGGACCACGCACCCGGCGCCCGCGACCAGCGCGGCGTCGAACAGCGCAAGCGCTTCCGCGGTGTCGAGGGCGCCGATGCCGGACCGCGCGATCCGGGAGAGGTCCTCGTCGCCGAGCGTGCCGGTCATGCCGCTCGCCTCGGCCCACTGGCCCCAGGCGAGGGAGACACCGGGCAGGCCCTCGGCGCGGCGGCGGGTGGCGAGCGCGTCGAGCGCGGCGTTGGCGGCGGCGTAGTTGGCCTGGCCGGCGGCCCCGGCCACGCCGGCGAGCGAGGAGTACAGCGCGAACCAGGCGAGGTCGCAGTCGAGGGTCAGCTCGTGCAGGTTCAGCGCGGCGTCGACCTTCGGCCCGACGACCGCGTCGATCCGGTCCGGGGTCAGGGAGTCGAGGACGCCGTCGTCGAGCACGCCCGCGGTGTGGACGACGCCGGTGAGGTGCACCGGGTCGAGGAGTTCCCCGAGGGCGGCGCGGTCGGTGACGTCGCAGCGCTCGACGCGGACGTTCGCGCCCGCGGCGGTCAGTTCGGCGGCCAGTTCGGCCGCGCCCGGGGCGTCGAGGCCGCGTCGGCTGGTCAGCAGGAGGTTCTTGACGCCGTGCGTGGTCACGAGGTGGCGGGCCAGGAGGCCGCCGAGGGTGCCGGTGCCGCCGGTGACGAGGACGGTGCCGTCCGGGTCCGGGGTGGCCGGGACGGTCAGGACGTTCTTGCCGACGTGCTTGGCCTGGCTGATGAACCGGAACGCGTCGGGCGCGCGGACGACGTCCCAGACCCGGGTCGGCAGGGGGTTCAGCTCGCCGCTCGCGAACAGCGTCAGGAGGGTGTGGAGGATCTCCCGGATGCGCTCGGGGCTCGGGTCGCCGAGGTCGAACGGGAGGTAGGTGACGCCTTCGGGGTCGCGGAGGTCGGTCTTGCCCATCTCGAGGAACCGGCCGCCGGGCTTGAGGAGGGCGAGGGAGGCGTCGGTGAACGGACCGGTCAGGGAGTTCAGGACGACGTCGACGGGCTCGAACCGCGTCGCGAACCCGAGGTCCCGTGAGGACGCGATGTGCTCGACGCCGAGCGCGCGGACGGCGTCCTGCTTCGCCGGGCTCGCGGTGGCGAAGACCTCGGCGTTCTTCCAGCGGGCGAGCTGCACGGCGGCCATCCCGACGCCGCCGGCGGCCGCGTGGACGAGCACGGACTGGCCGGCTTCGAGGCCACCGAGGTCGAAGAGGGCGTAGTAGGCGGTGACGAAGGCGACGGGGACGGAGGCGGCCTGCGCGAAGGTCCAGCCGTCAGGCACCTTCGCGAGGAAGCGGGCATCAGTGGTCGCCGTGGGGCCGAACGCGCCGGTGAACAGGCCGAAGACACGGTCGCCGACGGCGTGCCCGGTGACGTCCGGCGCGACTTCGGTGACGACCCCGGCGGCCTCGGACCCGAGAACGGCGGCGGGATCGGGGTACATGCCGAGGGCGATGAGGACGTCCCGGAAGTTGACGCCGGCCGCGCGCACGGCGACCCGGACCTGGCCCGGAGCGAGGGGCTGCGGGGGTGCGGGCCGGAGGGCGAGGCCGTCGAGGGTGCCGCCGGTGGTTGTCAGCCGCCAGGGTTCGTTCGGGAGGCTCAGGGCACCGGCGTGGGCCCGGACGAGCCGCGGTGCGGTGAAGGCACCGTCGCGAACGGCGACCTGGGGTTCGGCGGGCAGGGTGGCGAGCTCGGGCGGCGGGGTGTGGTCGAGGTCGAGGAGCTGGAAGCGGCCGGGGTGTTCGGACTGGGCGGACCGGACGAGCCCGTGGGCGGCGGCCGCGGCGGGGTCGGTGCCGGCATCGCGGGTGACGACGACGAGGCGGCCGGGACGGTCTTTTGCCAGCCAGGCTTGGAGGAGGGCGAGGGTGCGGTGGGTGCTCGCCTTGACGTCTCGGCCGTCGATGGCGGCGAGGACCGCGGTGGCGTCGGTGTCCATATCGGACACTGGGGGGAGGTCGAGGTGGAAGGGATTGGGTTCGAGGACGACGGCTTCGGTTCGCGGGCCGGCGGGGATGGGGGTGTGGTCGAGGCGGAAGAGGGAGCCGTCTTGGGCGGGGGCGGTGGGTTCGGCCGAGATGGGGCGGAGAACGAGGGAATCGACGGAGGCGACGGGCCCACCGGCGAGATCGTGGACGGCGACGGAGATGGTGTTGTCGCCGGCCGGGGCGAGGTGGACGCGGAGGGCGGTGGCGCCGGTGGCGTGGAGGGAGACGCCGCTCCAGGAGAACGGCATGCCGCCGGTGGGGGCCGGGGAGGTGGGGGCGGCACCGGCCGGGTGGGCGGGGCCGGCCGCCGAAGCGATGGTGGCGAGGTTGGCCGCGCTCGCACCGGCCGGCGAGGTAGGGCCGGCCGCCGAAGCGGCGGTGGCGAGGTGGGCCGCGCTCGCACCAGCCGGGTGGGCGGAATTCGGCGGCGCGGCGGCGAAACCCGCATCGCCGGGCGGGGCCGCCAAGCCCAGCGGGTGGAGAGCCGCGTCCAGCAACGCCGGGTGGAGGCCGAATGCCTCCGCGTCCCCTCGGAACTCCTCCGGCAGCGCCACCTCGGCGAACGTCTCCTCGCCGCGGCGCCAGACCGCCTGCAGCCCCTGGAATGCCGGGCCGTACGTGAAACCCAAGCCCGCGAGCTGGTCGTACAGGCCGTCGAACGGCACTCGCTCCGCGCCCGGCGGGGGCCACGTGGTCAGCTCCGATGGCTGGGCGCCACCCGTGGTCAGGAGGCCGCTTGCGTGGCGGGTCCAGGTGTCCTGGCCGGGGGCCGCTCCGTCGTCCGGGCGGGCGTGGAGCGTCAGTTCGCGGCGGCCCGCGCCGTCCGCCGGGCCCACGAACACCTGGACCGCCACCCCTCCCCGCTCGGGCAGGACCAGCGGCGCTTCAAGCGTCAGCTCCTCGACCACATCGCAGCCGACCTGGTCGCCCGCGCGGATCGCCAGCTCCAGCAAGGCCGTCCCCGGCACCAGAACCGTCCCGCCGAGCGCGTGCCCGGCCAGCCACGGCTGCGTTTCCAGCGACAACCGGCCGGTCAACACCACACCGTCGTGGCCCGCCAGGGTGACCGCCGCGCCGAGCAGCGGGTGGTCCAGCGCGCCCAGGCCGAGCGAACCCGCGTCACCCTGGACGGCGCCGCCGCGTGGCCAGAAGCGGTCACGCTGGAACGCGTACGGCGGCAGGTCGACGCGGCGGCCGCCCGGGAAGAACGCCGCCCAGTCGACGTCCACGCCGCGAGTGTGAACAGTGCTCAACGCTGTGAGCAGTGCTCTCTCTTCAGAGCGGTCTCGTCGCAACGCCGGGACCGCCGTGCCGCCGGCCAGCGCGCTGAGGACGCCGTCGGGGCCCAGCTCCAGGAAGATGCGCGCGCCCTCGGCTTCGAGCGTGGCCATGCCATCGGCGAACCGGACCGCTTCGCGGACATGCCGCACCCAGTAGTCCGCCGTGAACGGCGACGCGAGAGCACCGCTCACATTCGAGATCACCGGTATCTGCGCCGGGTGGTACGTCAACGACTCGGCCACGGCCCGGAAGCCGGCCAGCATCGGGTCCATCAACGGCGAGTGGAACGCGTGGCTCACCGCAAGCCGCTTCGTCTTGACACCACGCTCGGCGAATTCCGCGGCGACGGCCAGCACCGCGGCCTCGACACCCGAGATCACCACGGACTCCGGTCCGTTCACCGCCGCGATCGAGACGCCCTCGGGCAGGTCCACAGCGGACTCCGGCGCGGCGATCGACACCATCGCCCCGCCCGCGGGCAACGCCTGCATCAGCGAAGCACGCGCCGAAACCAGCCGGCAAGCGTCCGAAAGGGACAGCACACCGGCCACATGAGCGGCCGAGATTTCACCGATCGAATGCCCGGCCACGAAATCCGGGCGGACACCGAACGACGAAACCAGCCGGTACAACGCCACCTCGAGCGCGAACAACGCCGGCTGCGTGAACTCCGTCCGGTCCAGCAGCGAGGGGTCGTCGAACGCCTCCCGCACCGAAGGATCGAAGTGCGCCAGCACCTCGTCGAAAGCCTTGGCATACACCGGAAACCGCGAGTACAGCTCCAGCCCCATCCCGGCCCGCTGCGCACCCTGGCCGGTGAACAGCACCGCCAGCGCCGCATCCGGATCGGCGGTCCCGACGACGTCCTCGCCGTCCGCGAGCCGCGTCAGGCCGTCCCGCAGCGAGTCACGATCGGCGCCGAGCACCACCGCCCGGTGACCGAGCGCCGCGCGGGTGACGGCCAGGGAATACCCGCCGTCGACCGGGTCCGGGTCGGCGGCCAGCAGTCGCCGAGCCTGCGAACGCACCGCGGCCGCACTCGCCCCGGAAACCACCCACGGCAACAGCCCCTCCGCAGGCGCAGCAGGCGAAAGCGGAACAACCGCCGGTGCCTCCTCGACGATCACGTGCACGTTCGTCCCACTGACCCCGAACGCCGAGACACCCGCCCGCCGCGGCGAATCCCCGGCCGGCCACGGGCGTGCCGTAGTGAGCAGCTCCACCGCACCCGCCGACCAGTCCACTTCGGACGAAGGGGCGTCGACGTGCAGCGTGCGCGGCAGCAGTTCGTGCCGCAGCGCCAGCACCATCTTGATGACGCCCGCGATCCCGGACGCCGACTGCGTGTGCCCGATGTTCGACTTCAGCGCCCCGAGCCACAACGGCCGGTCCGCGGGCCGGTCCTGGCCGTAGGTCGCCAGCAGAGCCTGCGCCTCGATCGGGTCACCCAAGGCCGTTCCGGTGCCGTGTGCCTCGACCGCGTCCACGTCCGAAGTGGACAGTCCCGCACCGGCCAGAGCCGCGCGGATGACCCGTTGCTGCGATGGGCCGTTCGGCGCGGTCAGGCCGTTGGACGCGCCATCGGAGTTCACCGCGGAACCCCGGAGCACGCCGAGGATCTCGTGCCCGTTGCGCTGGGCGTCGGACAACCGTTCCAGCAGGACCATGCCGACACCTTCGCCCCAGCCGGTGCCGTCGGCGGCGTCCGCGAAGGACTTGCACCGGCCGTCGGACGCCAGCCCGCGCTGGCGGCTGAACTCCGCGAACGCCAGCGGGCTCACCATCACCGTGACGCCGCCGGCCAGCGCGAGGCCGCATTCGTCCTGCCGCAGCGCCTGGCACGCCCAGTGCAGCGCGACCAGTGACGACGAGCAGGCCGTGTCCACGGTGATCGAAGGGCCTTCCAGCCCGAAGGTGTACGACAACCGCCCCGACATGACGCTGGGCGCCTCGCCGGTGAGCAGGTAGCCTTCGGAGCCCGCCGCACCCTGCAGAGTGCTGCTGTAGCCGGACGCGTTGGCGCCGATGAACACACCGGTCCGGCTGCCGCGCAGGGAAAACGGGTCGAGCCGGCCGCGTTCCAGGAGCTCCCAGGACGTCTCCAGCAGCAGCCGCTGCTGCGGGTCCATGGCCAGGGCCTCGCGCGGCGAAATGCCGAAGAGGCCGGGGTCGAAGGACGCCGCGTCGTGGACGAACCCGCCTTCGACCGCCCGCGCGCCCTCCGCGCCGTACATGCGCTCGACGTCCCAGCCGCGGTCCTCCGGGAAGGCCGACATCGCGTCGGTGCCGCTCGCGACGAGGCCCCACAGGTCCTCGGGCGAGGCCACCCCGCCCGGGTACCGGCAGGCCAGGGAGATGATGGCGATCGGCTCCTGCTCGGCCGCCTCCGCCGCCTGCAGCCGCTGCCGGGTCTGGTGCAGGTCGGCGGTCACGCGCTTGAGGTACTCGAGGAGCTTGTCCTGCTCTGACATCGCCAACCTCATCCGTTCGTCCAGTCAGGGCGTCACTGCGCCGGCGGCGGGGAAATTCCGAGCTCGTTGTCGATGAAGGCGAAGACCTCGGCCGCGGAGGCACCGGCCAGCTCCGCCTGCGGAGCCGGAACCGGAGCGGGGGCCGTCTCCGCGCTCCAGCGGTTCAGCAGCGACTTCAGCCGCATTTCGACGCGCATCCGGACGTTCTCGTCCGGCTCCGCAAGGTCCGTAAGCGACGCCTCGAGCCGGTCGAGCGCGCCGAACGCCGACTCCGCAGGCGTGCCGCCGGGCGCGATCTCCGCCACCAGGAACCGGGCCAGCGCGACCGGCGTCGGGTGGTCGAAGACGGCGGTGGCCGCCAGCCGCAGGCCGGTGACCTCGCGCAGCCGGTTGCGCACCTCGACCGCGGTCACCGAGTCGAACCCGAGGTCGCGGAACGGCCGGGTGCTGCCGATCGCCTCGGCGCCGCGGTGGCCGAGCACGGCCGCGGCCTCGGAGCGGACCAGGTCGAGCACGGCCCGGTCGCGTTCGGCGGCCGGCCGCCCGGCCAGCCGCTCGCGCCACCCGGCCGCGGCGCCCTCGTCGTGGCGCTCCTGCTCGGCGGCCAGCCGGTCCAGCACGTGCCGGACGGCCGGCAGGTCCTCGATCAGCGGGCGGCGCCGCGACGCCGTGAAGGCGGGCACGAACCGCGCCCAGTCGACGTCGGCGACGGCGAGGAAGGTCTCGTCGCGGTCGAGCGCGCCCTGCAGCGCGGCCACGGCCCGCTCGGGTGCCATCGGCCGCAGGCCGCGGCGGCGCAGCTGCTGTTCGCCCTCGTCGGACGCCATGCCACCGCCGGCCCACAGGCCCCAGGCCACCGACGTCGCCTTCACCCCGCGGGCGCGCCGCTGTTCGGCCAGGGCGTCCAGGTAGGCGTTCGCGGCGGCGTAGGCGCCCTGGCCCGCGCTGCCCCAGACGCCGGAGTTGGAGGAGAACAGCACGAACGCTTCGAGGTCGTCGCCGAGCAGCGCGTCCAGGTGCGCGGCGCCCGCGACCTTGGCCGCGAGGACGTCTTCGAACTCGTCCAGGCCGGTCTCGGCGAGGGTGCCCGACTGCGGCAGCCCGGCCGCGTGCACGACCGCCACCGGCGGCTCGCCGAGGTCGTCCAGCAGCGCTTCGACCGCCTTGCGCTCGGCGACGTCGCACGCGGCGATGGTCACCGCGCAGCCGTACCCCCGCAGCTCTTCGGCGAGTTCGGCGGCGCCGGGAGCGGCCTCGCCGCGGCGGCTGGTGAGCACGAGGTGTTCGGCACCCGAGCGGCCCAGCCAGCGGGCGACGTGCGCGCCGAGCGCGCCGGTGCCGCCGGTGACCAGCACGGTTCCCCGCGGCCGCCACGGCTCGCCCGCCGGTGCGGGACGCGCCGGGCGCAGCCGCCGGGCGAGGATCCCCTGCTCCCGGACCGCGAGCTGGTCCTCGCCGGACGGCTCGGCCAGCAGCCCGGCCAGCCGGTCCGCGGCGCGCTCGTCGAGCACCGCGGGCAGGTCGACCAGGCCGCCCCAGAGGCCGGGGTACTCCAGGCCGATCACGCGGCCGAGCCCCCACAGCTGCGCGGGCACGCTCGACGCCGGCGCGTCGCCGGGCCCGGCGGCCACCGCGCCGCGGGTGAGCAGCCACAGTGGAGCGTCGATCCCGGCGGCGGCCAGCGCCGGGGCCAGCGCGGCCGTCGCGGCCACGCCGGTCGCGATCAGCGGGTGCCCCGGCAGCGGCGTTTCGTCCAGGCCCAGCAACGAAACCACACCGGCGTACTCCCCCGGCGGTAGCTCGTCCGAAGGGGCGGAGACGACGTCGGCACCGCGCGAAGCGAGCGCGTCGAGCACCGCGGTGACGAACCGGCTCACCCCGGCGGGCACGAGCGCGAGCCAGCGCCCGGACAGCAACGGCAGCGCGGGTTCGGCGACGGGCGTCCAGCCGACCTTCACGCACCAGGAGTCCACAGTGGATTCCTCGGTGCGCCGCGTGCGCCACCGCGTCAGGGCGGGCAGCACCTCGTCGAGCGCGCCCTGGTCCACGCCGAGCACACCGGCGAGGTCACCGGTTTCCTCCAGGGCCGTCCAGAGCCCGTCGCCGGGGGCGGCCGCCGGGGCCGGGTCCAGCCAGTACCGCTGGTGGTCGAAGGCGTACGTCGGCAGCGGAACCAGCCGCGCACCTTCACCGAACGCGGGTGTCCAGTCGAGGTCGACGCCGTGCACCCACGCCTCGGCGAACGACGTGTACAGCCGGTCGAGGCCGCCTTCGCCGCGGCGCAGCGTGCCGGTGACGACGGCTTCGTCCACAGTGTCCTGGACGCTCATCGTGAGCACCGGGTGGGGGCTGCATTCGACGAAGGTGTCGTAGCCGTCCTCGGCCAGCCGCCGCGTGGTCGCGTCGAACAGCACCGGGTTGCGCAGGTTGGCGTACCAGTAGGGGCCGTCGAGCCCGGCGGTGTCGATCGGTTCGGCGGTCACCGTGGAGTAGAAGGCGATCTCCGACGACCGCGGCGTGATCGGGGCAAGTAGTTCGCGCAATTCGGCTTCGATCGCTTCGACCTGGGCCGAGTGTGACGCGTAGTCCACCGGAACCCGCTTCGCGCGGATGCCCTGGGCCTCACAGGAAGCGATGAGCTCGTCGAGGGCGGCGGGCGAGCCGGACACCACCACCGCGGCCGGGCCGTTGACGGCGGCGATCGAGGTCCCTTCGGTCAGCCGCTCCTCGACGTCGGTCAAGGGCGCCGCGACCGAAACCATCCCGCCGTGACCGGCCAGCGCCAGGATCGCCTTGCTGCGCAACGCGACCACGCGGGCACCGTCCTGGAGGGACAGTGCGCCCGAGACCACGGCCGCGGCGATCTCACCTTGGGAGTGGCCGAGCACGGCGTCCGGGGAAACCCCGTGGGCGCGCCAGACCTCGGCCAGCGACACCATCACGGCGAACAACGCGGGCTGCACGACGTCGACCCGTTCGAGCGATGCCTCGTCACCGAGCACTTCGGACAGCGACCAGCCGGCGAACGGCGCCAGCGCGCGTTCGCAGTCCCGCATGCGGGCCGCGAACGCCGGCGACGTGTCCATCAGGTCCAAAGCCATCCCCACCCACTGCGAGCCCTGCCCGGGAAAGACGAAGGCGACCTTGCCCCCGTGGCGGGCGCCGCCCCGCACCAGGCCGGGGACGGCCCGGCCGTGGGCGAGCGCGCCCAGCGGGTCGTGGCCGCCGTCCTCGCCGGTGGTCACGAGCACCGCCCGTTGCTCGAACGTAGCCCGGGAGTTCGCGAGCGAGTACCCCACATCTGCGGCGCGGACCCCCTGTGCGGCCCCTACGTGCGCCTGCAGCCGCCGCGCCTGCGCGGCCAGCGAGGCCGGCGTTTTCGCCGACAGCACCCAGGGCACCGGGCCGGGGGGGGGGGGGGGGGGCGGGGGGGGGCGGGGGCGGGGGGGGGGGGGGGGGGGGGGGCCGGGGGGGGGGGGGGGGGGCGGGGCCGGGCGCGCC
>NZ_JBEXKX010000058.1:0-47681 GCF_040609695.1 Amycolatopsis sp. NPDC004625 | reverse complement strand
TTGTCCGTGCGGCGCCCCCCCACCTCCCCCCCCCCCCACCCTCCCCCCCCCCTCCCGCGGTTTGTTTTTTTTGTGGCTTTTCAAAACCCGCCTTACCACTCACGACAGCCGCGGCAGACTCAACTCAGCGGGTTGACGAGCAGCAGCTCCGTGTTGTGGTCCTCGGCCGCGCCGACGCGGCCCAGGCTGACGTGGATGTCGTTGTAGGACAGTTCGCGGTACAGCGACGCAAGCGCTTGCGGCGTCCGGGCGTCGTAGTCCACGGCGTACGGGGCTTCGGCCTCGATCAACGTCGTGAACAGCGACAACGTCCCGTCCGCGTTGTCCGCCACCTCGACGATCCGGGCGTGCTGCGGGAAGTCGACGTGCGAGGCGGTGTTGATCTCCCAGAACCCCTGCTGCGGCGTGTTGCCGGCGTGCGGGGTGATCTTGTTGAGGTGCGTGTGGCCGTTGACCCAAGCCAGCACGTTCGGGAACCGCTTGAGCAGCGCGACGAACGCGTCGCCGTTCAGGCGCGGGTCGAGCAGGTGGCGCGAGTCCGGCAGCAGGTTGGTCATCGTGCCGCTGGTGTGGTGGCTGAACAGGATGAACAGCTCGTCGGTGACGGCGTGGGTGACCTTGCGGCCGAAGAAGTCGTAGTACGTCGAGCTGCTGCGCTTGAGCGTCGACTCGACCCACGAGTACTGCGCGAGGCCGATCGAGCCGTCGGCGAACCCGGCGTCGGTGGTCGTGTCGAGGCTGATCCCGGTGACGCCCGGGGCGATCCGGAAGGTGTAGTAGACGTTCTGGCCGTCGGCGTTGGCGCTGGTGAAGCCGTGCCCGACCGGGCCGGGGCCGGTGTTGGCGGTGTCGAGGTGCGCGCGCACGAATTCGCCGGTGCTGAACGGGCGCCGCCGCGCGTCCGGGGTGACCTCGCGGATGGTGCCGCTGCCGCCGAACAGTTCGGCGACCGGGACGCCGGAGCCGCTCTTGATCGCGTCCGCGAGCTTCTTCGAGGTGGTTTCGTCCTTACCGATGACCTTGTAGCGGCCGGTGTACCAGGCGTCGATGCCCGGGATCTGCGCCGGCAGCGAGCCGACGATGCTGTCGTCGTGGTTGCCGAAGGTGCAGAACCACGGGACGTCGAGACCGGGCGCGGTGAAGGTCTTCGTCGCCGCTTCGAGCAGGCCGGGGATCTGCGGGAAGCCTTTGGCGGAGTAGTCGTCGGTGCCCGGCTTGCCCGGGTTCCAGAACTCGTGGTTGCCGGAGTTCTGGACGCCTTCGTAGGCGTTGGCGTCGCCGGAGTTCGGGGTGACGCTGCCGCCGTTGAGGACCTTGAGGAACCAGTCGAGCTCGAGCAGCTCGTGGTTGTCGGTGTTGTCGCCGGTGGTGACCATGAGGTCGAACGGCCGCCCGGTGAACGGGCCCTGCCGCACGCTGTTGACGCGCTCGACGAGCGCGCTGGTGGCGACGGTGCCGAGGACCTCCTGCGGCCGGTGCGCGGAGCCGATGAAGGGGTGCAGGTACTCGAACCGCGCGGGGCTTTCGGCGTCGGTGATGTGCAGGTCGGTGAACTGGACGAACGAGCTGAGGGCGCGCCGCCGGTCGTCGCGCCCGCTCTTCGGGGTGGCGAGGTCGCTGCGCACGACCAGCGGCCACCCGGGGCCGGCGGACAGCCGCGAGTAGGTCGTGGTGCCGCCCCCGGTGGCGACCTGTTCGAGGGTGGTGCCGGACGTGGTGACCGAGCGGGTGCTCGTGAGCCGCAGGGCGCGGTCGAGGGCGTTCGCGGTGGGCGTGCAGAGCAGCAGCCCGAGACCGGCGGCGCCCGCGGTGGCGAAGGTGCGCCGGGTGAGTTCGGCCATGGTTGTTCGCTCCCCAGTCTTCTCGGTTGTCCAGCACGCTGCCGGGCGTGGGTGGACACGGGGTGAACGTGAAAAACATTCACCGTGACAGTTGAGTTCACCCTGTCACAGTCCGCGAGGTGGGGTGTACCGCCGAAGGTTGTGGTCATTTCCTCCGCTGTGCGAGGCCGTCGAGGATGACTTCGGTGCCGAGCGCGAAGAGGTCGTCGGCGGTGAGCCCGGTGAACCCGAGGGTGCGCGCGTTCGGGTAGTCCTTCAGCTGCTCCCGGAAGGTCTTCGCGGCTTCGGGGTCCGGTTTCCCCGGCCGCTCGACCGACGCGAGGACGTGCGCGGTGAGCAGCCGCGCGATACCCGCGGTGTCTTCCGGGGTGAAGCCGGCTTCCAGGAGGGTGCGGGCGGTGCGCTCGATGTGGGCGAGCCGGTTCGGTCCCGGCGGGCGTTCCCGCAGGAGGATCGCGGCGTCGCGGTGCTTCAGCAGCATGGTGCGGAACTGGTGGAGGCCCTGTTCGAGCTGGTGCCGCCAGTCCTGGGTCTCGTCGATCTCGAACGCGTCTTCGCAGACGGCCTCGGCGAGGAGGTCGAGCAGTTGCGCCTTGTCCTTCACGTGCCAGTACAGCGTCGGCGAGCTGACGCCGAGCTTGGCGGCGAGCCGCCGGGTGCTCAGCTCGGCCAGCCCGACCTCGTCGAGCAGAGCGAGGGCGGCTGCGGTGATCTGTCGGCGATCAAGAGGCACGCGGAGGACTCTATCAGTGATAGGGAATGGCCTCTATCGGTGATAGAGGCCGGTTCTCTATCACCGATAGAGTTCGGCGATTCAGCCCTTCAGCCCGGACTCCGCCACCCCGCGCACCAGGTACCGCTGCAGGAACGCGAACAGCAGCACGATCGGCAGGATCGACACCGCCGCCGCCAGGAACAGCAGGTTGAGCTGCGGGTTCTGGGCCGTCAGCAAACCCGAGAGGGCCACCTGGACCGTCCACGAATCCGGTGACTGCGCGATGATCAGCGGCCACAGGAACGCGTTCCAGCTGCCGATCACCGTGATGACCGCGATCGCCGCGAAGAACCCCTTCGAGTTCGGCACCACGACCCGCCAGAACACGCCCCACCGCGAAAGCCCGTCCACCCGGCCCGCCTCCTCCAGCTCACGCGGGAAGTCGAGGAAGTACTGCCGGAACAGGAACACGCTGAACGCGCTGAACAGCCCGGGGATCACCAGCCCGCGCAGGTCGGACAGCCAGCCCAGCGACGAAACCACCACGAAACTCGGCACGAACGTCACCGACGTCGGGATCATCAGCGTCGCCAGCACGGCGTAGAACACGAACCGCGAGTGCCGGTACGGGATCCGGGCCAGGCCGTAGCCGGCCAGGGAGCAGACCACCAGCAAACCGACCGTCTGCAGGGTCGCGACCACCAGCGAGTTCAGCAGGCTGCGCGCGAAGGGCACGTCCGACAGCGAGAACAGCCGCGAGAAGTTCTCCCAGTGCACTGTGGACGGGAAGAACGTCCAGTCCGGCGCGGTGATGTCGGCCCGGGACGCCAGGCCGTTCCGGACCAGCAGGTAGAACGGCAGCAGGAACAACACCGCCGCCACCACCAGGGCCGCCCACCGCAGGGCCGCCCTCATGACGCCCGTCCGAAGCGGAACACCCGGCCCTGCAGCACCGTCACCAGGGCGATGAGCAACGCCAGGAGCACCGCGCCCGCGCTGCCGCGGCCCAGGTCCTGGCCGCCCGAACCCAGCGACGTGTAGTACAGGTACACCAACGGTGGCCGGGCGAACGGCGGGTATCCGCGGGAGTCGCCCATGATGTTGTAGAACTCGTCGAACGCCTGGTACGCGTTGATCAGGTTCAGCAGCAGCACCGCCACCGCCGTCGCGCGCAGCTGCGGCAGCGTGATGTACCGGAACACCTGCCAGCCCGGTTTCGCGCCGTCGAGCCACGCCGCTTCGTACAGCTGGGCCGGGATCCGCTGCAGGGCCGCGATGAACAGGATCATGTAGAACCCCAGCTGCAGCCACAGCCTCGCCGTCACCAGCACGACCCAGTACAGCGGCGGGCTCACCGTGCCCGTCCAGGCCACCGGGTCGACGCCGAACACCGAAAGCACCGTGTTCGCCAGTCCGTATCGGACACCCGAGAACAGCGACGTCTTCCAGACCAGCGACGCCACCACGTACGAGCACGCGAACGGCAGGAAGAACACCGACCGGAAGAACGCCCGCGCGAACCGCAGCCGGTTGACGCCGAGGGCGAGGGCCAGCGACAACACGAACGTCAGCGGCACGATGAACAGCGCGAACACGCTGAACGTCCCCAGGCTGGACAGGAACGGCTCGTCCGTGAGCATGTGCGCGTAGTTGTCCAGCCCGACGAACTCGGTCGGCGTCACCGTGTTGCGCGCGTCGAAGAACGACAGGTACGCACTCCAGCCGATCGGCAGGTACGCGAACACCGCCAGCCCGATCAGGAACGGCCCGACGAACAACCAGAACGCGCGCGCATCGCGCCGCTTCATCCGAAGAGGCGCTTCAACTCGGCGCGCGCCACCTCGACCGCCGTCTTCACCTGCGCCGCCGGGTCCGCGCCTTCCTTCGCGATCTTCGCGACCGCGTCGGACAACGCCGTGTTCGCCTGCTGTGTCCACACCGGACCGCCGACGAGGTGGCTGTTCTCCTTGACGAACCGGGCCGCGTCGGCTGCCGGGCCGGACTTGAGGCTGTCCGCGCGGCCGACCAGGCTCTGGCGGGCCGGGACGTGGAAGCCGAACTTCGTCGCGAACTCCAGCTGGTCCTGCGTCTGGTCGACCCACAGCCACTTCACGAACGCCTTGGCCTCGGCGACGTGCTCGCTCTTGGCGTTCACCATCGCGCCGTACGCGCCGACCGGCACCGACGGCGCGCCGCTGCCGTCCAGCTTCGGGAAGGGCAGGACGCCGAAGTCGTCGTCGAACGCCTGCCGGATCTTCGGCACGTTCCACAGCCCGGTCCACTGCATCGCCGTCAGCCCGTCGACGAACGCGCCCGGGTCCGACCAGTCCGCCGGCGCGCCGAGCAGCAGGGAACCGTTGGCGTTCACCGTGTGCAGCTTCGCCAGCGCCGTCGCCGCGCGCGGGTCGTCGAAGCCGACCTCGCGGTTGTCGTTCTTCAGGTAGTCGAGCCCCGCCGACCACAGCAGCGGGCCGGTGAGCACGCCGACGCCGCCGTCGTTGCCCACGAAGAGGCCCTTGACGCCGTCCTTCGTCAGTTTCCCGGCCGCGTCGATCAGCTCGTCGACCGTCTGCGGCGGCTGCACGCCCGCCGCCTGCAGCAGGCTCTTGCGGTAGAAGAGCACCTGCGTGTCGGTGGCCTGCGGGATGCCGTAGACCTTGCCTTCGACGGTCTGCGCGGCCAGCACGGCCGGGCTGAAGTCGCCCTTCACCGGCCCGATCACGTCGTCGAGCGAGACGACCTGGTTCTGCCGCACCCAGTCGATCTTGACCTGCGCCTCGAAGACGTCGGGCACCTTGCTGTTCTGCAGCGCGGTGACGATCTTCGAGTCGTAGTCGCCCGGGTTCCACTGCACGTTCACGGTCGCGCCGGGGTAGCTCGCCGCGTACCGCTTGACGGCGTCCTGGACGCCGTCCTCGCCGTAGGCGTGGTACCACTGCTGGAGCGCGACCTTCGGGGCGTCCGACGGCGGCGGGCCCGCCGAGTACGCCGTCGAGGGCGGCGGGTCACCCTGCCGCCCGGTGTTCGACCCGCATGCCGTCGCCAGCGCGCCCATGCCCGCGAGCGCGAGGAAACTCCGCCTGTTCCGTTGCATCCCCAGAACCCCTCCGACGTGCTCCGAAGGCCACCATGAAGGAGGTAGGTTCCCCCATGGTGGCCGTGCCAAGCGTGCAGACTCGCCGGAGATTTACCCGTTAGAGCTGGGCGATGTCGAGCTTTCCCTCGGAGTAGGACGCGCGGATGCGCTTCTTGTCGAACTTGCCGACGCTCGTCTTGGGAACTTCGTCCACGAACGTCCAGTTCTCCGGCAGCTGCCACTTCGCGACCTTGTCGCTCAGGTAGTCGCGCAGCTCCTCCGGCGTGACGGTCTGGCCCTCCTTGAGCACGACGGCGACCAGCGGCCGCTCGTCCCACTTCTCGTCGGGGATGCCGACGACCGCGGCCTCGGCGACCGCCGGGTGGCCCATCACCTGGTTCTCCAGGTCGACCGAGGAGATCCACTCGCCGCCGGACTTGATGACGTCCTTGGCGCGGTCGGTCAGCGTCAGGTAGCCGTCGGCGCTGATCTTGCCGACGTCGCCGGTGCGCAGCCAGCCGTCGTGGAACTTGTCGGGGTCGATCTCGCTCCCGCCGTAGTACGCCGCCGCGATCCACGGGCCCTGGACCTCGAGCTCGCCGACGGCCTCGTTGTCCCACGGCAGTACCGCGCCGTCGTCGTCGATCAGCCGCGCCCGCACGGACGCCGGGAAGCGGCCCTGCGTGTAGCGGTACTTCCAGGCGTCCTCGCCGGTCGCGCCGGCCGGCGGGCGCGCGACGCTGCCCAGCGGCGACGTCTCGGTCATGCCCCAGGCGTGCAGGATCGAGACGTGGTGCTTCTCCTGGAACGCGTGCATCAGCGACGGCGGCACCGCCGAGCCGCCGACGACGACTTCGCGCAGGTGGGAGATGTCCTGCGGGTTCGACTCCAGGTGGGCGAGCAGGCCCTGCCAGACGGTCGGGACCGCGCCGGCGAACGTCGGCTTCTCGGCGGCCAGCAGCGCCGAGATCGGGGCCGGCTGGAGGAACCGGTCCGGCATCAGCAGCGACGCGCCGACCATCAGCGCCGCGTACGGCAGGCCCCACGCCATCGCGTGGAACATCGGCACGATGGCCAGCGCCTTGTCGCTCTGCGCGAGGTTCATGCTGTCGCTCATGCAGACCTGCATCGAGTGCAGCCAGATCGACCGGTGCGAGTAGGCGACGCCCTTCGGGTCACCGGTCGTGCCCGAGGTGTAACACATCGCGGCGGCCGAGCGCTCGTCGACGTCGGGCCAGTCGAAGGTGTCCGGCTGGGCGGCCAGCAGCTCGGCGTAGGCGTGGACCTGGACGCCGTCGGGGGCCTGCAGCGACGCGGCGTCGCCGTTGGCCACGATGACGTGCCGGACGGTCTTGAACTCCGGCAGCTGCTTCGCGAGCAGCGGGACGAGGGTGCCGTCGACGATGACGACGTGGTCTTCGGCGTGGTTGGCGACGAACACGAGCTGCTCCGGGAACAGCCGGATGTTCAGCGTGTGCAGCACGGCGCCCATCGCCGGCACGGCCAGGTAGGCCGCCATGTGCTCGGCGTTGTTCCACATGAACGTGCCGACGCGCTGGTCACCTGTCACGCCGAGACCCCGGAGGGCGTTCGCGAGCCGCGCGGCGTTGCGGCCGAGGTCGCCGTAGCTCTCCCGGCGGGCTTCTGAACCGGTCCAGGTGATGACTTCGCTCGCCGAGTGCACCGACGTGCCGTGGCGAAGCAGGTTCGCCAGCGACAGCTGGCCGTCCTGCATGGTGCTCAACATGGTCGCTCCCGGGGGTCGTTCGCCGGTGGGCTGGGTTGGGCCGACTCTAATGCGGATCGGGTGAAGCGGGCATGGCCGACAACGGCTCCGTTCGGTCACGGTCGTAGCGCGATCGGGCGACTACCCGACGATGATCAAGATCATCAATTTTTCGGGTTTTCCTTGTGTGCAAGGAAATGTGCACGAGAACAGCGGGTAGCGGAGGCTTCACTTCCGGGTGAGAAGGGCCACGCGGGACCGTTCTCGGGAGCGTTTCCGCAGGCCGGAGCGGGTTGCCCGGTATCACCTCCGGGGGTAATAAGTGCGTGTCGGTTGCACGGCCACGAAGCCGGTGGCGTTTACTGGGCCCGTGGCAAGAGACGGCTGAGCAGCGCTTGCAGGAGCAAGCACTCACAAAAGCTGTCGGCCGCGAAAGCGGAGACCTGAGAGGAAAGGACACTACGTTGGCTCTGCCTACGTTGACTCCGGAGCAGCGCGCCGAGGCCCTGGCCAAGGCCGCCGAGGCTCGCAAGGCGCGTTCGGAGCTGCTCGCGTCGATCAAGTCCGGCAAGGAGAGCATCGAAAAGGTGCTCAAGCAGGCCAAGGAGAACAAGACCATCGGGAAGACGAAGGTCACCCAGCTGCTGAAGGCCGTCCCCGGCCTCGGCGCGGTGAAGGTCGCCGCCCTGCTCGAGCAGGCCGGCATCGACCCGGACCGGCGTGCGGCCGGCCTGGGCGAGCGCCAGCGCGAGGCGCTCATCGACGCGCTCAAGTAGCGCGTCACCAGGAGCTGACCGCGAGGGGAGTGTCGCTGGCGACACTTCCCTCGCGGATCTCCCGTCGCCTGGGACGCTGGAGTGGTGAGTTCTCCTGACCCGGCCACCCCGGTTGACCTCGCCGCCCGCTACCAGCGAGGCGACTTCCTGTTCACGACGGCGACCCGTGCGCTCCTGGCGCAGGGCGCGATCCGGACCGTCACCGAGACGGACCCGCGCCGGCTCGCCTCGGCGATCCCCGGCGTGCTCGCCGAGACCGGCGCTCCGCTGGCCGTCGGCGTCCTCCCGTTCGACACCGGGCCCGACACGAAGGTGCCGGGCCACCTCGTCGTACCCCGCACCGTCCACCGCTCCTCCGGTGCGCCCTCTTCGGCTCGTGCGGCACTGCCGGCGCCCGTGCGGGTGCGTGCGGTGCCGTCTCCGGCGCTGCACATGACGTCGGTGCGCGCCGCAGTGACCGAGCTGGCCGCGCGTGACCTGCGGAAAGCCGTGCTGGCCCGCGCCCTGGACCTCGAGTTCGACGCGCCACTGCCCGCCGAGAGCATCGTGCGGAACCTCGCCGCCGGCAATCCCCGGCACTTCACGTACGCGGCCGAGCTGCCCGGCGGCCGCTCGCTCGTCGGCGCCACGCCCGAGCTGCTGCTGCGGCGGACCGGCCGGACGGTGTTCTCCTCGCCGCACGCGGGCTCGATGCCGCGCTCGGCCGACCCGGTCGTCGACCGCGCGAACGGCGAGGCGCTGCGGACGTCCCGCAAGGACCAGCTCGAGCACGCGGTGGTGATCGACTACCTGGTCGAGGCCCTGCGCCCGTTCTGCCGGACCCTGGACGTCCCGGCCGGCCCGGAGCTGGTGACGACGCCGGCCATCTGGCACCTGCGCACGCCGATCACGGGCGAGCTGGCCGACCCGGACATCACGGCCCTGGACCTGGCGGCGGCCCTCCACCCGACCCCGGCGATCTGCGGCACCCCGACGGAGGGGGCACGCGACCTGGTGAAGGAACTGGAGCCGTTCGACCGCGACTACTACGCGGGAGCGGTCGGCTGGGTCGACGCGGCCGGCGACGGCGAGTGGGCGGTGGCGATCCGGTGCGCGGAGATCGCCTCGACGTCGATGCGGCTGTACGCGGGCGGCGGGATCGTGCCGGCGTCGGACCCGCAGGCGGAACTGGACGAGACGACGGCGAAGTTCCGGACCCTGCTGACGGCGATGGGCCTGGAGGACAGCGTCTAGGGGACCCAGTGCTCCTCGGTGACCGACAGTTCCTCGGTGGTCAGCACCGCGATGGCCGCCCGGTAGCCGTCGGCGGCCTTCAGGTCCACCAGGCGGGTCGTCGCCGGGTCCAACGCCGGGTCGCCCGACGACACCAGGCGAGCCGGCTCGTCGTAGCGGGAGAACGTGATGCTCTGCAGCGGGATGCGCAGGCCCTTGCCGGTGGCCTTCATCACCGCTTCCTTGCGGGTCCAGTAGACGAAGAACGCCGCCGCCTTCTCCGTCGCCTCCAAGCCCGCCAGGTGGCCGGCCTCCGCCGGGCTCAGCGCGTACTCGATCAGGCCGTCGTCCGCTCGGCGGGTGGCCGTCTCGACGTCCAGGCCCACCGGGACCGACGGGGTCGCCGCCACGCCGATCAGGTCGCCCGAGTGGGAGATCGACAGCGTCAGGTCCGCGCCCGGGATGCGCGGGCGGCCGTGGGGCTTTCCGCAGTCTTCGCAGGTCGCGTCGAACTTCACCGACTCGAGCGCCACGCCGAGGCGCTCGGCCGCGACCGTCTTCGCCAGGACGCGGCCGGTGAGGAACCGCCGCTTGTCCGCCTCCTGCCGGTACGCCTCGAACCGCCCTTGCTCGACGTCGTCGAGCAGGCGCATGAAGCGATCTTCGGTGGGCAACGGCGACGACCAGCGGACCTCGATCTCCATCACACCCCCGATCCTTCCGGGCCCGGCAGCCGTTGTCACGAATTCGGGCCGAGGTCTGGGGTTACCCGGGGGCGAAGAGGTACCCTGGAGCTAAGCAAGCGCTTAGCCAGTGTCGGAGGAGCAGCCACGCCATGGACTTTTCACTGAGCACCGAAGAACGGGAAGTGCGCGACTGGGTCCGCACGTTCGTCCAGCGGGAGCTGGTCCCGCTCGAGCAGGAGGTCCTCCGCCGCGAGCGCGTCCACCAGCCCGGCCTGACCGGCGAGGAGCTCAGGGACCTCCAGCTCAAGGCGAAGGAGTCCGGCTTCTGGGGCGTGCTGACCCCGGAGGAGTACGGCGGCATGGGCCTGTCCGCCGTGATGGCCGCGCTGCTGGAGGCCGAGCTCGGCCGCACCTTCGTGCCGTTCCGCTTCGGCGGTGCCGCCGACAACATCCTGTTCCACGCCAGCGAGGAGCAGAAGCAGACCTACCTGCTGCCGACCATCTCGGGTGAGCGCAAGTCGTGCTTCGCGATCACCGAGCCGGGCGCCGGGTCGGACGCCAAGGCCATCCGGACCACCGCCCGCAAGGACGGCAGCGACTGGATCATCAACGGCGAGAAGACCTTCATCACCGGCGGCAACGAGGCCGACTTCACCATGGTCTTCGCGATCACCGACCCGGAGAAGGGCGCCAACGGCGGCGTCACCTGCTTCCTCGTCGACCGCGAGGCCGGCTGGAAGTCCGAGTACATCGACACCATGGGCGAGTGGGGGCCGGCGTCGCTGATCTTCCAGGACGTCCGCGTCCCGGAGACGCAGATCCTCGGCGAGGAGGGCCGCGGCTTCGAGCTCGCCATGCAGTGGATCGGCCAGGGCCGCTACCTGCTGCCCGCCCGCGCGATCGGCTCGTGCGAGCGGCTGATCTCGATGGCGATCGAGCACGCCAACACGCGCGAGACGTTCGGGCAGAAGATCGCCGAACGGCAGGCCATCCAGTGGATGATCGCCGACTCCGGCGTCGAGCTGGAAGCGCTGCGCTGGCTGGTGCTGCACGCCGCCTGGCAGGTCGACCAGGGCCTGGATTCGCGGCACGCGCAGTCGATGGCGAAGCTGTACGGCGGCCAGAAGGCCAACGAAATCGTCGACCGCGTCCTGCAGATCCACGGCGGCATGGGGTACACGCGGGAACTGCCGGTCGAGCGGTGGTACCGCGAGCTGCGGCTGCTGCGCATCTACGAAGGCACCGACGAGATCCAGCGCCGGACCATCGCGCGCAACCTGCTCAAGGGGCACGTGAAGGTCGGTAGCACTCTCGGCTGAGAACGCGAGAAGCCGTCAAGACCGTCGGGGAAGGCGGTCTTGACGGCTGTCCAACCTGCTTACTTCTTGTTGCGAATGGCGATCGGGACGCCCGCGAGGTCCTCTTCGTTGCAGAGCAGCTTCACGTCGTAGTACGGCGAACCCTGACGGTCGTCGTAGTCGAGGTGGATGGCCAGGACGTCGAGTGGCTCGCCCAGCCACTCCTGGGCCTGCCGTAGCCAGGCGGAGCACCGTTCCAGGGCGGTGGGGAGATCGTCATCGCGGAACTCGACGGGGCGATAGGGGACATCCTGCACCTGATCGCGGGGGTGTGCCGGCGCCGGGAGGCCCGGCGCGAGACCCGAGTCGTCCAGTTCCAGTTGGATCGTTTCCTCAGTCACCCTTCGAGCGTCCCCCACGCACGCCGTCTGGGCAAGGCGTACACAGGTAAAAGCGCCGCTAAACGGACACGCCCCACTCTTTCGCGACGATTTCCCGGCACCGCCGCAAGTCGGTGAGACCCGGTGCCGACGTGCACCCCAGCGCCCGCGACGCCAGCTCCGCGTAGTGCTCCGCGAGCTCGTCCAGCGCCAGCGGGCCGCGTGGCGAATACCACCTGGCGACGCCGCTGCACATCTCCAGCAGCGCCAGCCTGGTCACCGCCGGGTGCTCGACCCGGAACACCCCGGCCGCCACGCCTTCGTCGATCGCCGAAGCCCACAGCCGCTCGTAGGCGTCCCGCAGGGCCACGACGGGCTCGCGCGCGGCCGGGGACAGGACGTCGACTTCGTTGTCCACCACCCGGGTTTCCGCCGGGCCGACGGCGTGCGCGAGGACGTGCAGCACCACCAGCGTCCGCAGCCGGTGCACCGGGTCCCCGCCGCCCGCGGTGGCTTCGCGGGCGGCGTCGAGCAGCCGGTTCAGCGCGGTGTGCATGATCTCCGCGAGCAGATCCTCCTTGGTGCCCATGTAGTGGTACAGGCTGGCCGAGGAGAGTTCCGCCTCCTGCGCCAGATCCCGGATGCCGGTGCCGTGGAACCCCTTGGTGGCGAACAGCTTCACCGCGGCCGCGCGCACCCGTTCCCGGCTGCTCACAGCCATGCTTCCGCCTTGGTGTCCCAGGACCCGGCGCGCGGGTCGGCGACCTTGCGCAGCTCGCCCTTGGCGACCCGCTCCGACGGCGTCATCGGCAGCTCGTCGGCGAACGCCCAGAACCGCGGAACCTTGAAGTAGGCCAGTTTCCCGGCGCAGAACGCGGCGAGCCCGGCGGGATCCGGCCGGTCGCCGTCGCACACGACGTACGCCTTGACCTCCTCGCCGCGCAGCTCGTCGGGCACCGCGACGACGGCCGCCAGCCGCACCGCCGGGTGCAGCAGCAGGGCGCGCTCGACCTCGTCGGCGGAGATGTTCTCGCCGCTGCGGCGGATCATGTCCTTCGTGCGGCCGACGTAGTAGACGCGGCCGGCGGTGTCCATCCGGGCGAGGTCGCCGGTGTGGAACCAGCCGTTCCGGAACGCCTTCGCGGTGGCCTCGGGATCGTCGTGGTAGCCGTGCATCAGCCCGATCCCGCGGATCAGCAGCTGCCCGGTTTCCCCGCGCGGCAGCGGCTTCCCGTCGTCGCCGGCGATCTGCACCTCGCGGTCCCGGCTCGGGCGTCCGATGCAGCCGGTGCCGACGGTCTCGTCGTGGTCGGCGGCGGTCATCCGGATGTCGCCGCCGGTTTCGGTCATCCCGAACGCCTCGAACCACGGCACGCCCCAGCGCCGTTCCAGTTCGGCGTGCAGCTCGTGCGGGATCGCGGACGCGCAGATCGCGCGGACGCGGTGGGCGCGGTCGGCTTCGGCCGGTTCCTGGCGCAGCAGCAGCGTCGGCATCAGGCCGAGGCAGTAGAACCAGGTGACGCGGTGCTCGCGGACCTTCGCCCAGAACGTGCTGGGGTGGAACCGGTCCAGCACGACGAGGGTGGCGCCCCCGGCGAGTCCCAACGCGACATTCCACTGTGGATCGATGTAGTGGAACGGCTGCGCGGTCAGGATGACGTCGTCCTCGCCGACGGCGGGGAAGTCGGTGGCCAGGCTGATCGCGAGGGTCGTCCAGTAGCGGTTCGGCAGGACGCAGCCCTTGGGCGCGCCGGTGGTGCCGGAGGTGTACTGGATGTTGACCGGCAGTTCGGGCACCGGGGTGAACGCCGGCGGCGCGCCGGCCGCGTCGAGCTGGTCCGGGGTGACCACCGCGGTGAGCCCGATCCGGCCGAGGAGGCCGGTGAACTCGGGCGCGGCGACGGCCAGTTTCGCGCCGGAATGGCGGAGCACGTGGGCGCCGTCGAATTCCTGGTAGTTCGTGTTGACCGGCACCAGCTGCGCGCCGAGCTTCGCCAAGGCGAGCCAGATCAGCGGGAAGTCCGGCTGGTTGCGCAGCATCACGGCGACGCGGTCGCCCTGGCCGATGCCGCGCTCCGCCAGGGCGGCGGCGAGGCGGGAGCTTTCGCGGTCGACCTCGGCGAAGGTGAAGCGCGTGCCGGTTTCGTCGAAGATCCAGGCGGTGCGTTCCGGCCACAGCTCGGCGGCCCGGGTGACGAGCTGCGCGAGGGTCCCGATTTCGGCCAGCGGGGTCACGCCCGGCTCCGGAACGCTTCGGTGGACGCGGCGACCGCGGCCGAGTGTTCGGTGATCAGGGCGTGGCTGACCTCGAGTTCGAGGGCGGGCTCGACGTCGGTGCTCGCGTCCAGGACCCGCTTCGCCATGGCCGCGGCGGCCGGCGGGTGCTCGGCGATCCGCTTCGCCCAGCTCAGCGCTTCGGCCTGGAGCTGCTCGGCGGGCACGGCGGCGTTCACCATGCCCAGCTCGGCGGCCTTCCGGCCGTCGAAGCGCTCCCCGAGCAGCAGGAGTTCCTTCGCCTTGAGCGGCCCGACCAGCAGCGGGAGCAGCCGGGACGCCGCGCCGGTGACGCTCAGGCCCAGCGAGACCTCGGGAAACGCGAACACGGCGTCCTCGGCGGCCAGGATCAGGTCGCAGCCGAGCGCGAACTCGGCGCCGGCGCCGATCGCGTAGCCGTGGACCGCCGCGATCACCGGCTGGCGCAGCCCGCGCAGCCGCCGCGTGACGTCCTGGAGCCGGTCCAGCCGGGCCCGCGAGTCACCCGCGGGGGTGGGTTCCTTGAGGTCGTGGCCGGCGCAGAAGGCGCGCCCGTTCCCGGACAGCACGACGACGCGCGCGTCGCTGCGCGCGGCCGCGTCGAGGGCGGCGAGGAAGTCGTCGACCAGGACGGCGGCGACCGCGTTCAGCCGCTCGGGCCGGTTCAGCCGGATGTGCGCGATGCCGTCCTCGACGGCGAAGTCCACGGTGGGCATGAGGGCGATGCTAGACGTTCGATCGATCGATCGATAGTGTCGGGACTCATGCAGGTCGACGCGGTCTACGAGAACGCCACGGTGTGGACGGGCGCGGGCGTGACCAGCGCCGTCGCCGTCCTGCACGGCCGGGTGGTCGCCCTGGGCGACGACGCCCGCGAGCTGTCCGCGCGCGCCCGCGTCGACCTCGCCGGCGGCTTCGTCGTGCCCGGCTTCCACGACGCCCACAACCACATGGCGTGGTTCGGCATGGGCCTCGACGACGTCCCGCTGAGCGACTGCCGCAGCGTCGAGGAGGTCTACGACGCCGTCGCCGCGCGCGCCGCGACGCTCCCGGCCGGCAGCTGGGTGGTCGGCAGGGGGTACGACCAGAACAAGCTCGCCGGCGGGCACCCGGACCGGCACGGCCTCGACCGCGCCGCGCCGGGAATGCTCGTGCGGCTGAAGCACACGTCCGGGCACATGACCGTGGTCAACACGGCCGTGCTCGACCAGCTGGACCTGGCGCACGTCCCGGTCGGCGGCGACGTCGTCCACGACCCGGACGGCTCGCCGACCGGCCTGCTGCGCGAGCAGGCCCAGCTGCTGCTGCGGCCGCTGACCTACCCGGCCCCCGTCGAGCGGGTCGTGCGCGGGCTCGAGCGGGCCTCCGAGCAGTACCTGGCCGAGGGCATCACCAGCGTCCAGGAAGCCGGCATCGGCGGTGGCCTGGTCGGCGAGACGCCCGCGGAACTGGCCGCCTACCAGCAGGCGCGCGACCGCGGCGTGCTGCGCGTGCGCAGCACGGTGATGGTCGCCGCGAGCGTGCTGCACGACCTGCCCGACGACGCCGGCTTCGGCCTCGACCTCGGCCTGCGCACCGGCCTCGGCGACGAGTGGCTGCGCGTCGGCCCGATGAAGTTGTTCGCCGACGGCTCCCTGGTCGGGCGCACCTGCGCGATGCACGACCCCTTCGACGGCGAGCCGGACAACCGCGGCTACTTCCAGGTGCCCGAGGACGAGCTCGCGCGCACGATCCGCCGTGCCCACGAGGCGGGCTGGCAGATCGCGACGCACGCGATCGGCGACCGCGCGATCACCGTCGTCCTCGACGCCTACGAAGCCGCGTTGGCCGCTTCGCCGCGCACGGACCACCGGCACCGCATCGAGCACTGCGCGGTGCTGCAGCCCGCGGAGCTGACCCGGCTCGCCTCGCTCGGCATCATCCCGTCGCCGCAGGGCCGGTTCGTCAACGAACTGGGCGACGGCATGCGCGCCGCGCTCGGCGAGGCTCGCGTCCCGTGGTGCTACCGGCTGCGCAGCGTCCTCGACGCGGGTTGCGCCCTCCCGGCGTCCTCGGACCGGCCGGTCGTGAACGGCGCGCCGCTGCTCGCGCTGGCCGACATGGTGCGTCGGCGCACGGCGTCAGGCGCGCCCTTCGCACCCGAAGAGGCGCTGACGCCGGAGCAGGCGTTGCGCGCGTACACGTACGGCTCGGCGTACGCGACCTTCGCCGAGCGTGACCTGGGCACGCTCGAACCCGGGAAGCTCGCCGACTTCGCTGTGTTGTCCGGTTCGCCCCTGGACGAGTCCGCTTTGGACGCGCTCAGCGTGCAAGGGACCGCCGTCGGCGGTGAACTGCGTTATCAAGCGTGATGGCTCACTTCCTTCCCACGAACTCGAGTGCTTCTCCGGCCAGGGCGGACCACGGTTGCGGCGACCCGGTGTCCAGGGCCAGCCACTCCTTCATCGGGGTGCCCTTGTTGGCGTCGAACCGCACCCCGTGCCCGCCTTCGACCAGTTCGTCGACTCTCGCCCGGGGCAGCTTCAGCACCAGCTGCCCGCGGACGAACATCGCGAAGATCCGGCCGTGCGCCCGCAGCGCGGTGCGCCCGAACCCGCCGGTCGCGCCGGGTGGCGTGATGCCCGGACGTCCGGTGAACTCGTCGACCAGGACCTCGAACTTCTCCTCTGGTGACATCGACCACCTCCGACCCCGACCGTAACGACCACCACCGACAAAACCGGGAGGCGAGATGCCCGTCCGCGACGCCGTCTTCGAAGACATCGAGGAAATCTGCGCGCTCATCGAGGAGCACGCGGTCTACGAGGACAACCACGACCTGAAGCTGGACCGCGCCGAGATGAGCGGTCACCTGTTCGGGCCGGACCCGAAGGCGTGGGTGCTCATCGCGACCCCGCCGGGCGAGCCCGGCACGGTGGCCGGCTTCGCCTTCTGCAGCTGGAACTTCTCCACCTGGGAGGCGCGGCCGGGGATCTGGCTGGACGACCTGTTCGTCCGCCCCGCGCACCGGCGCTACGGGCTCGGCAGCGAGCTGCTGGACGAGCTGCGCACCCGCACGACCGGCCGCGTCGAGTGGGACATGCAGGCGGGCAACGAGAAAGGCGAGGCGTTCTACGCCCAGCTCGGCGCCGAGCCGGTCCCGGGCTGGATCCGCTACCGCTGGCGGCCGTGAACTTTCACGAGAAAGAACCCGGCCCCGTATCGTATGCGGTATGGGAGATGGTTCGGTCCGGAGGTCCTCGTCGGTCGAGGACTACGTCCGGGTGATCTACGGCCTGGTCGAGCGGGGTGAGGCGGTCACCAACACGTCGCTCGCCGGCCGGCTGGAGGTCAGCCCGTCCTCGGCGTCGGGGATGGTCACGAAGCTGTCCCAGCTGGGTCTGGTCACCCACGTGCCGTACCGCGGCATCGAGCTGACCGCCGACGGCAGGCTGCTGGCGCGCTCGGTGCTGCGCCGGCACCGGCTGATCGAGACGTACCTGGTCTCGGAGCTCGGCTACACGTGGGACGAGGTCCACGCGGAGGCGGACGCGCTGGAGCACGCGGTGTCGGACAGGCTGGTCGAGCGCATCGCGGCGAAGCTGGGCAACCCGGTCCGCGACCCCCACGGCGACCCGATCCCGGCGCCGGACGGGAGCGTCGAGGAGCTGCCGGTCCGCATCCTGGACGACCTGCAGCCGGGCGCGGTGGGCGAGATCGTCCGGGTCTGGGACACCGACCCGGAGCTGCTGCGGTACCTGACGGAACACGCCATCAACCTGGGCGAACGCATCGAGGTGGTGGAACGCCAGCCGTTCGGGGGGCCGATGGTGGTGAAGGTGGGCTCGCCGCCGGACGCAGCCACGCACGCCATCGGCAAGGAGATCGCGCAGGCGTTGTCGGTCACCCTGCGCTGAGCGACGTACGCGCGGGTGACGTCGTGAAGCGGATGTGGTGACCGCCCGCCGCCCGCGAGCATGGCCGCATGAAACCCTTCCGCTTCGGCATCGTCGCCGGGTACTCCGCCGGCCTCACCTCCTGGACCGCCCAGGCCGAGCGCGTCGAAAAGCTCGGCTTCGACACCCTGCTCGCCACCGATCCCGTCGGCACCGCCGATCCCTTCGTGCTGCTCGGGGCCGCCGCCGCGGTCACCATCGATCTCACCGTCGGCACCTTCGTGCTCGCCGACCCCTTCCGCACCCCGGAGGCTCTCGACTGGCAGGCGCAAACCCTCCACCGGCAGACCCGCGGGCGGTTCGAGCTCGGGCTCGGCGTCGGGCGGCCCGGGGGTGAAACGCACGCCGCGACCCTCGGCCGGGAATTCCCCTCACCGGGTGAGCGCATCACACGGATGGCCGCCACCATCGCGCACCTCAAGCGAACACCCGATCGGCCGCGCCTGATGCTCGCCGGCGGGGGCCCGAAAATGCTGGCGCTCGCCGCGCAAGAAGCCGACATCGTCACCTTCAGCTGGGCGCCGCGGACCACCGAAGCGGAAGCGCAGTCCATTGTGGATCGATTCCGGACGCTCGCCGGGCCGCGGCTGCCGGAGATCGAGCTCGGCCTGAACCTGATGGCCGTCGGCCGCGAACCGTCGCCCGCGATCGCGCGCTGGGCCGGGGCCGACGTGCCCGAGCTCGCCGACGGCGGGGCCGTCACGGTGCTGCCCGCGGATCCCGGGCCGGCCACGGAAACGCTTCTCCGGTGGCGGGAACGGTGGGGGATTTCCTACGTCACGATCAACTCCGGCTACGCGGAACCGTTCGCGGCGATCGCGGACGAGGCGCGCAAGGCAGGTGGGTGAGGGCCCTTCCGATCTTGGGAAGCTGCGCCTACGCTCCAATTTTCGTATTCGGGAATGCTTCGGAGCGTTGTGATGACCGGTCAGCGAACACGCACCATCGACCGGGGGGAACAGGCGGAGCTGAGCCGGCTGCTGGCAGCCGGACCGTTCGACGTGGCCCTGCGGGCGGCGATCCGGGCCCGCGGCCTCGGCCTCGAGCGGATCCGCTATCGCTTGCGCGGCAGGGGAACCACGGTCAGCCTGGCCACCCTCAGCCACTGGCAGTCGGGGCGGTGCCGGCCCGAGCGGCCGGAATCGTTGGAGGCCCTGCGGAATCTCGAGGACATCCTGAACGTGCCGGACGGCTCGCTCAGCAAGCTCCTCGGCCCGCCGCGGAGCCGGACGAGGTTCCACGCGCTCAATTGAGCGCGGTCAACGAGAAGTAGGCTCGCGCTCATGCGAGCTGTCGTGATGGAGGAGTTCGGCGCCCCGCCCGTCGTGCGGGACGTGCCGGAGCCGGTGGCCGCCCCGGGCGGTGCGGTGATCGAGGTCGACGCCACCGGGGTCTGCCGCAGCGACTGGCACACGTGGCAGGGGCACGACACCGCGGTGACCCTGCCGCACGTCGCCGGGCACGAGCTCGCCGGCCGGATCGTCGCGCTCGGTGAAGGTGTCCGCGGCTGGGCGCTCGGCGCGCGCGTCACCGTTCCGTTCGTCTGCGCCTGCGGGTCGTGCGCCCAGTGCGCCCGCGGTGACCAGCAGATCTGCGACCGCGAGTTCCAGCCCGGCGCCACGCACTGGGGTTCCTTCGCCGAGCGCGTCGCCATCGAGCACGCCGAGACGAACCTGGTCGCGCTGCCGGACTCGCTCGGCGCCGCCGAGGCCGCGGCGCTCGGCTGCCGGTTCGGCACGGCGTTCCGCGCGGTGCTGCGGCAGGGGCGCGTCACCGCGGGCCAGTGGGTTTCGGTGTACGGCTGCGGCGGTGTCGGGATCTCCGCGGTGCTGCTGGCCGTCGCGGCGGGCGCGAAGGTCGTCGCGGTCGACGTCTCGCCGGCCGCGCTGCAGCTCGCCGCGAAGTCCGGCGCCGCCGGCACGGTCGATTCTTCGGCGTTCGACGGCCCGGAAGCCGTCGCCGCGCATGTCCGCGAGCTGACCGGCGGCGGCACCCACGTCTCGCTCGACTGCCTCGGCTCGCCATCGACCTGCGCGGCGTCGGTCGGCAGCCTCCGCAAGCGCGGGCGGCACGTCCAGGCCGGGCTGATGCCGCCCGCGCAGGGGGTCGCGCCGATCCCGATGCACCGGGTCATCGGCGGCGAGCTGGAACTGGTCGGGATCCACGGGCTCCAGGCGCACGAGTACCCCGAGCTGCTCCGCGTCGTCGAAACGGCGGGCATCGACCTCGCCGCGCTGATCGGCCGGCGCATCGCGCTCGACGACGTCCCGGCCGCGCTGGCCGCGATGAACGACCCCGTGCCGGCGCAGGCGGGCGTCACGGTGGTGACCTTCCGTGACTGATCGGCGGCACCGCGGTCAAGAGACCTGTTCGTAGCTGATCCACGCTGGCTTGTGACATTCGGGTGTGGGAACGTCTACTTCATGGTGGCCCAAAGCGAGGGGATTCGGCCGCAGGAGCCTCCCGTTGGACCATTCGGGCGGCTCCTGCGGTTGTTCACCAGCGCGGGCGTCACGTTCCGCGGTCACCGCGTGGTTCCCTCGACGATCACCGAACGTGCCCGACGGGCGGCTCCGGCACAATCGAGGTGATGGACGCCCTCCTGCCGCGCCCGCGCGCCGAGCTCGCGCCCGGCGCCGTGCACCTGCCCGACTGGCTCGGTTTCGACGAACAGCGCGAGCTCGTGGCGGCCTGCCGCGGCTGGTCCGGCTACCGCCACACGCGGCTGCCGAACGGCGGCGTGATGTCGGTGAAGTCGGTCTGCCTCGGCTGGCACTGGTACCCGTACGGCTACTCGCGCACGACCGGCGAGGGCACGCCGGTCCTGCCGTTCCCGGACTGGCTCGGCGACCTCGGCCGCCGCGCGCTGGCGGCCGCGTACGGCGAGGGCCGGCCTTACGAGCCGGACATCGCGCTGGTCAACTTCTACGACGCCGCCGCGAAGATGGGGCTGCACCAGGACAAGGACGAGCGCAGCCTGGAGCCGGTGGTGTCGTTCAGCCTCGGCGACGCCTGCGTGTTCCGCTTCGGCAACACCGAAACCCGCGGCCGGCCGTACACCGACGTCGAGCTGCGTTCGGGTGACGTGTTCGTGTTCGGCGGGCCGTCGCGCCTGGCCTACCACGGCGTGCCGAAGACGCTGCCGGGCACAGCGGACCCGGCACTGGGGCTCGACGGGCGGCTGAACATCACGCTGCGGGTGTCCGGCCTCTAGTCCGCTGTGGACTCCTCCTCCGGCACGACGATGAACCGGACGGCCACCGAACGCGAGCCCTCCGGGTGCTGCCCCGGCTCGGTGACGTACTTCCACACCAGGTTCTGGTACTCCTCGACGAAGGACGTCACCTGCTCCCGCGTCAGGTGCAGCCCGGCGCGGTAGATCTGGTTCCAGCCTTCGGAGTCCTCGTAGCCCGCGTAGGCCCGCGTGACCAGGCCCAGGTCGTGGCTCATCTTGAGCGCGCCGAGCTTGAGCATCGCCTCCCGCTCGTCCGGCGCCAGTTCGAGGCCTGGCGGGGTGTAGATGTCCTTCGACCGCGACTTCCACCAGCGCTCGCGGCCGTCCCCGCGGTCCGTGAGCTCTTCGATCAGGTCCAGGTCGGCGAGCTTGCGGAGGTGGTAGCTGGTCGTCCCGGTGCTCTCGCCGAGCGCCTTCGCGACGCTCGTCGAGTTCGCTTCGCCGTGTTTGCCCAGGTAGCTGAGGATGTCCCGGCGGACCGGGTTGGCGAGTGCCTTGTAGAAGGCCTTGAGGTCGGCGCCGGTGAGCACGCGCCGCTCGGGACGTTGGACCATGCCGACAGCCTACTACAGAGATTGTTTGCAAAGAATCTCTGCAATCGGCTACCTTGGGAGCGGAGAACGGGGGTTCGCATGAAGAAGCTCTTCTGGGCGGCGGGACTCGCCCTGCTGCCGTGGATCGCGGTACTGGGGACGACGCTGCCCGACGTCGTGGCGGCGCAGCACTGGCGGCTGGCCTGGACCGGGTTCGACGCGGCGGAAGCGGCCGGCCTGCTGCTCACGGCCTGGCTGCTGGGCCGCGGCGACGCGCGGACGCCGCTGGTCGCGACGGCCACGGCGACGCTGCTGCTCGCCGACGCGTGGTTCGACGTCGTGACGGCCGGCGACGACGTGGTGTTTTCGCTGCTCATGGCCGCTCTGGAGGTGCCGCTGGCGCTGGCGTGCCTGTCGGTCGCCGCCCCGCGGCCGGTGCCGGCCCATGTCTGAGCTGGACGCGCGGCTGCGCGACGAGATCGACGACCAGGTCGCGGAGGCCCTGGACGCCTACCTGACCGAGCGAAGGCCACGCCGGGCGCCGCGCGCGTGGCCGCTGGTGGTGACGGTGGCACTGGGGGTCGCCACCACCTGGCTCGCACCCGGCGTGGCCTGGGCGGCGTGGCTCGCGATCGCGGTCACCAACGCCGCCTGGCTGGTGGTCGTGAGTGGTAAGGCGGGTTAGAACCCGCCTTACCGCTCACGACGCGGGGCGGAAGCGCACGGGTTGGCCGGGGCGCAGCTGGGCCGCGACGTCGAGGTCCGCCTCCTCGACGACGGCGATCACCGGGTAACCGCCGGTCGTCGGGTGGTCGGTGTGGAACAGGATCGGCCGGCCCGACGGCGGGACCTGCACCGATCCCGGCACGCACGCCTCCGACGGCAGCTCGTCGTGACGCGCTCGCGAAAGAGCCGGGCCGGTGAACCGGATGCCGACGCGGTCCGAGTCCGGCGAGACCGTGTACACAGTGGACAGAAGTTCGTCCGGTGCCGCGAACCAGTCGCGACGCGGGCCCGGGGTCACCCGCAGCACCGGTTCCGTGGGCAGCGCCGCCCGGGGGGCGAGGTCCACGACCGGGAAGCCGCGCGGCGCAGGGCCGATCGGCAGCAGCATCCCGGCCGCCAGCGGTGGCGGGCCCAGCTTGCCGAGCGTGTCCGTCGCCCGGGAGCCGAGCACCGGCGGCACGTCGATGCCGCCGCGCACCGCGACGTAGCACCGCAGGCCCGAAACCGCCGTGCCCAGCGCCAGTTCTTCCCCCGGCCGCAAGGTGATCGGCCCGTTGGGGCCGCCCTTCGAGAGCGGGCAGGAGGCGCCGGTGACCGCCACCGTCGTCACGGCCGACGCGCGCAGCACCAGCCCGCCGAGCGTCACCTCCAACGCCGCGGCTCCCGGCGGGTTGCCGACCAGGCGGTTGGCCAGCCGGAACGAGCCGCGGTCGGCGGCGCCGGACCGGCCGACGCCGAGGGCCGCGTGGCCGGGGCGGCCGAGGTCCTGCACCGTCGTCGCGAAGCCGGGCCGGACGACTTCGAGCTTCACGACGGCACCGCCGTGAACCGCACGCGGGTGCCCGGCGGCAGCAGGTTCGGCGGGTCGCGTTCGACGTCCCACACCGGCACGGCCGTCCGGCCCAGCAGCCGCCAGCCGCCCGGGGACGCGCTCGGGTAGACCGCGCTGTACTCGCCCGCGATCGCCACCGAGCCCGCCGGGATCCGGGTCCGCGGCGACGACCGGCGCGGTACGTGCAGCACCGGGTCCGACCCCGACAGGTACGCGAATCCCGGCGCGAAGCCGCAGAACGCCGAGACGTACGCGCCCGCGGTGTGCCGCGAGACCAGCGAACCGACGCTCAGCCCCGTCTCCTCGGCGACGTCGGCCAGGTCTTCGCCGTCGTAGACCACCGGGATCACCACCTCGCCCGCGTCCGCCACCGCACTGTCCACAGGGGACACCCGGCGCAGCACCTCGCCCAGCCGGCCGGCGTCGGTCACCGACGGGTCGAAGCGGACCAGCAGCGTGCGAGCCGCCGGGACCAGCTCCTCGACGCCGTCGGGCGCGAGCCGGGAGAGCGCCGCCTGGAAACCGAGCACGTCGGCCGCCTCCACCAGCACCGCGCGCCGCCCGCACGGCAGCAGCCGGACGGTCATCCGGTGAACGCGCCGAGCTGGATGCCCGCCCCGGTCAGCGCCGCCTCGATCCGCCGGGCCAGCGCGACCGCGCCCGGCGTGTCCCCGTGCACGCACAGGGAATCCGGGCGCAGCTCCAGCTTGGTGCCGTTCTCCGTCACGACGCCGCCGGTCGCCATGCCGACCGCGCGCTCGGCGACCACGTCGGCGTCGTGGAGCACCGCGCCCGGCTGCTTGCGCGACACGAGCTTGCCGTCCGCGGTGTAGGCCCGGTCCGCGAACGCCTCCGCGTACGCCACCACCCCCGTCGCTTCCGCCTGCCGCTGCATCTCCGAGTTCGGCAGGCAGAGCAGGGCCAGCTCGGGGTCGTACCGGCGCAGGCCCTCGACGATCGCCGCCGCCTGCTCGGCGTCGACCGCCGCGGTGTTGTACAACGCGCCGTGCGGCTTCACGTACGTCACGTGGCTGCCCGCCGCCCGGGCGAACGCGTCGAGCGCGCCGATCTGGTAGAGCACCTCGTTCGCCAGGTCGTCCGGGGAGATGTCGAGCGCGCGCCGGCCGAACCCGGCCAGGTCGTGGTAGCCGACGTGCGCGCCGATCGCGACGCCGCGCTCGGCCGCCAGCTCGCACACCCGCCGCATCACCGACGGATCGCCCGCGTGAAACCCGCACGCGATGTTCGCGCTGGTCACGATGTCGAGCATGGCTTCGTCGTCGCCCATCTTCCAGGCGCCGAAGCCCTCGCCGAGATCGCTGTTCAGATCCATTTCAGCCCACCCGGTATTCGCTGTCGTACCGATCGGTGATGAACATGTACCCCGGTGCGTGGGTGATCGCAAAGGGGGGCCGCGACGCCACCAGCGCCGCCTGCGGTGTGACCCCGCAGGCCCAGAACACCGGGACGTCGCCCGGCTCGGCCTCGACCGGATCGCCGAAGTCCGGCCGGGACAGGTCTTCGACGCCCAGTGCGCGCGGGTCGCCGATGTGCACCGGGCCGCCGTGCACGGCAGGCATGGCGCGGGTGATCCGGATGGCCGTGTCGACCTGGTCTTCCGGGATCTGCCGCATCGACACCACCATCGGCCCGAACAGCCGCCCGGCGGGCTCGCACGGCCGGTTCGTCACGTACATCGCGAC
This sequence comes from Amycolatopsis sp. NPDC004625, assembly GCF_040609695.1. Classification (NCBI taxonomy): domain Bacteria; kingdom Bacillati; phylum Actinomycetota; class Actinomycetes; order Pseudonocardiales; family Pseudonocardiaceae; genus Amycolatopsis; species Amycolatopsis sp. NPDC004625. Next base: position 22,754 of record NZ_JBEXKX010000058.1, on the reverse strand, counting down.
GTTGCGGCCCTGGTCGACGTGCCGCAGCGGGACGCCCTCGGCGGCCAGCGCCGTCTCGAACGTGAAGCTGCAGCCGATGGAGAAGGCCACCATGTCGCTGCGCCACAGGCCGGTCGCGTCCGACACCTCGCCGGCGAGCACGCCGTTCTGCCAGATCCGGTAGCGCGGCAGGTCGGTGCGCAGGTCCGCGCCCTCGGCCAGCCGGGTGGCCGGGTCGCCGGCGTCGGTGACGTCGAGCAGCGGGCACGCCTGCGGGTTGCGGGTGCAGAACAGCAGGACGTCGTAGGCCCAGTCCTCGGGCACGGCGATCAGGTTGGTCTGGGTGAAGCCGCTGGCCCAGCCCGTCGTCGGGTGGGCGGTCCCGGTGCGGAACGCCGCCCGGGCCTGCGCCGGCGTGTAGGTGGCCGGCTCGTCGAAGGTCGTCATTCCGCCCCCTCAGTCCACGAGTTCGATGCCGCGGGTCTCGGGCAGGCCGAGCAGGGCCAGCACGGCGATGCCGTAGCCGATCGCGCCGAACACGATCGCGCCGCCGACGCCGAGGTAGCCCACGATGGTCGGGAAGATCGCCCCGACCGCGCGGCCGAAGTTGTAGGTGAAGCCCTGGCCGGTGCCGCGCAGCGCCGTCGGGTACAGCTCGGCGAGGAACGCGCCGAAGCCGCTGAAGATCGCGGACATCGAGAAGCCGAGCGGGAAGCCCAGCACCAGGATCAGGCCGTTCGCGCCCTTGGGGATCTGCGTGTACGCGACGATCAGCGCGGCCGAGAGCAGCGCGAACGTCATGAAGGTCTTCTTGCGCCCCAGCAGGTCGGTCAGGTAGCCGCCGCAGACGTACCCGACGAAGGCGCCGCTGATCAGGAAGACGAGGTAACCGCCGGTGCCGATCACGGTCAGCTCGCGCGTCTTCTTCAGGTAGGTCGGCAGCCAGGTGTTGATCGCGTAGTACCCGCCCTGGACGCCGGTGGCCAGCAGCGAGGCGAAGAACGTCGTCCGCAGCAGGTCGGCCCGGAAGATCTTGCCGAGCGAGCCGCGGGTGCGTTCGGTGGTACGGCGTTCCTCCGCGCGCGGCGCGTCCTGCACGCTGCGGCGGACCCACAGCACGAGCAGCGCCGGGATGACGCCGGTCCAGAACATGATCCGCCAGGCCACGTCGTCGCTCGCGAAGGTGAAGACGACCGTGTAGACGATCACCGAGAGGCCCCAGCCGACGGCCCACGCGCTCTGCACGAACGCCACGGTCCGGCCGCGGTACCTGGCCTGCGAATACTCGGCCACCAGGGCCGCGCCGGCCGCCCACTCGCCGCCGAAGCCCAGGCCCTGCAGCGCGCGGAAGATCAGGAGCGTCTCGAAGTTGGGCGCGAAGCCGCAGAGCACGGTGAAGATCGTGTACATCGCGATGGTGATCTGCAGCGTCCGGACGCGGCCGATGCGGTCGGCGAGGATGCCGGCACCGATGCCGCCGACGGCCGACACGACCAGCGTCGTCGTGCTGAGCAGCCCGGCTTCGCCGCTCGAGATGCCGAAGAACGCGGTGATCGCGGCCAGGCCGAGCGGCAGGGTCTGGTAGTCGTACGAGTCCAGGCCGTACCCGCCGAACGCGCCGACGAAGGCGCGGCGCCCGCGTTTTCCGAGCGTGCGGAACCAGTCGAACGGCCGGGCCTCGGTAGCTGTGGCAGTCATGGGGCACCTCCTGGCCAGTGTCTCTCATCGTGGCGTGCCTCACACGGTAGGGATTGTTGAACAATTCCACAAGGCGGCAATTGGATCGTCCTCCGAGTGGCGGGTAGCCTCGGGGACGTGGTCATCGAAGACAGCGGCGCCGCCGGCCTCGAAGCCGACCGGGGCCTGGTCACGCGCAAGAGCACGGCCGAGCGGGTCGCCGGGGTGCTCCGCAAGCGCATCGCGGAGGGGTTCTTCCTGCCCGGCGGCCGGCTGTCGGAGCAGGACATCGGCAACGCGCTCGGCGTCTCCCGCAACACGCTGCGCGAGGCGTTCCGGCTGCTCACGCACGAGCGGCTGCTGGCCCACGAGCTCAACCGCGGCGTCTTCGTCCGGATCCCGAGCGTCGAAGACGTCGTCGACATCTACCGGGTGCGCAAGATCATCGAGTGCGCGGCGGTCCGCGGGGTGACGGCCAAGCCGGCGTCGTTCGCGCGGATCAAGGAGAAGGTCGACATCGGCGACGAGGCCGCGCGCACCGGCAACTGGAAGGACCTCGGCACCGCCAACGTGTGGTTCCACCAGGAGCTGGCCGCGCTGTCGGGCAGCGAGCGGGTGAACGAGCTGGTCGGGCGGCTGACCGCCGAGTTGCGGCTGGTGTTCCACATCATGGCCGAGCCGCGGCGCTTCCACGAGCGCTACCTGCCGCGCAACCACGAGATCCTGGACCGCATCGAGGCCGGTGACGGCCCGGGCGCGGAGCAGCTGCTGATGAAGTACCTCGAGGACGCCGAAGAGCAGCTGGTCGGCGCGTACGCCGATCGCGCGGAAGCGGCCCGGGCGGCGGTCGCGGCCGACTGACCAGGGGCGTTCGGGCAGGCTTGACGGCCGGACGGCCCGAGCACGAGCCGGACGCGACATCCGGTCGTTAACCTCGGGAGCGGTTCCGCCGCCGGAGACCCCCAGCGGCCGGCGGGACCCCCTGCTGCCGGGTCGCCGCTTCCCCAGAGCGCCGCGGCCCGGCAGCCTTACGCACGAAGGCCCGGCCGGGAATCCCGGCTGGGCCTTCGTGGTGCCGCCGTCAGCCGGCGTAGCGGGCGAAGATCCGCGTGAAGTCCCACGCCTGCTGGGAAACGCCCGAACAGGTGTCGTTGTTCGGGTAGCCGCCCGGGCAGGGGCGGTCGCGGTTCGCCGACCAGAACGTCAGCCGGGCCAGGTGGTGCGCGTTCGCATAGCCCAGGATGGTGGTGAAGTCGGCGAGCGTCACCGTCTCGTTGTTGTCGGTGATGCCGTTCATCGACGAGATGCCCATGTGCCGGTAGGCCGTGTCGTCGTCGTAGCCGTACGCGCCCTTGACGACGTTCTTGAGCCCCTCGGCCGCCCGCTGGGTCAGCGTGCCCATGTTCTGGCCCGCCCCGCCGAAGTCGAACGGCATGATGACCCAGCCGTCGACCGTCAGCCCGGCCTGCGCCGCCCGGTTGACCAGGCTGTTGTCCGGCCCGGACTGGCCGGTGCCGAAGGTGACGTACAGCTTGATGCCCGGGTTGTTCGCGCGGACCGTCTTCAGCGCGTCGACCGTGCGTTGCTGCACCGCCGGGTTGCTGTAGGCGTCGGCCTCGATGTCGATGTCGATCGCCTTGAGGCCGTAGGCGCTGATCACCTTCTGGTAGGCGGCCGCCAGTTCACCCGCGCTGCCGCACGACGACTCCAGCTTGTTCCCGGAGTAGCCGCCGAAGGACGGGATGATGTCGCCGCCGCCCGCGCGAACGGTGCTGATGGTGCCCTGGTCGACCCCGCCGGTGAGCGCCCGGCCGCCGTCCCACTGCGGGTTGCAGTAGCCGTTGGACAGCACGAACGCCAGCGTGAACCACTTGACGCCGGTGGCGTTCTGGATCGTGGCCGGGTTCGGCGGGTCGCCCCAGCCGTTGTAGAGGTACGGCGCGACGGCCATGACGCCCGGGCCGGGCGGCGGCGTGGTCCCGCCCGGCAGCGTCCACTGCTGGTTGGCCGTGCTCGCGCACGTCCAGATCTGCAGCCGCGTCCCGTTGGCGCCGGAGTTGCCGGTGGCGTCGAGGCACTTGCCCGAGCCGGTGTTGACCAGGTTCTTCGCCGAGTTGGCCGTCCACTGCTGGGCGCCTGAGCCGTTGCAGTCGTAGAGCTGGATGGCGGTGCCGTTGGCACTGCTCGCCGCGTTGACGTCGATGCACTTGCCGGCGATGCCGGTGATCGGCCCGGTTGCCGCCTGGGCGACGCCCGGGGCGAGAACCAGTGCGGACGCGGCGGCTACGAGAGCACCGAATGCTGCGAGTTTCTTCATGCGGGCACGTTCCACTTCTGGTTGGCCGCGCCGGTGCAGGTCCAGATCTGCAGCCGGGTGCCGTTGGCGCTGGTGTTGCCGGTGGCGTCGACGCACTTGTTCGACGCCGCGCCCACGAGGTCCTTGGCCGCGGTCGCCGCCCACCGCTGGTTCGCGGTCCCGCCGCAGTCCCAGAGCTGCAGCTGCGCACCGTCCGCCGTGGACTGTCCGGTGACGTCGAGGCACTTGCCGAGCGCCCTCAGGGTGCCGTCGGTGCCGACCGTCCACTGCTGGGCGCCGGAGCCATTGCAGTCGTAGAGCTGGACCGCGGTGCCGTTGGCGCTGTTCGCGCCCGCGACGTCGACGCACTTTCCGCCGAGGCCGGTGATCGGGCCGGTCTTGCCGGTGCCGCCGCCGTTGCCCTGCGTGCCGTTCCAGGTGAACGTCGCCGACGTGCGGCCGGGCAGGGTGTAGGTGAACGACGAGTTGCCCCAGTTCACCCGCACGCTCTGGTTGCCCGTGCCGGAGTTGTAGGCGATCAGCGCCTTCGAGCCGTCCGGGTTCTTCCAGGCGACGTTGCGCACGGCCGAGCTGTCGTTCGAGTCGATCCGGTACGCGCCCGGCTTCACGAACTTCGTCAGGTGACCCATGGTGTAGTACTCGACGGTGTAGTCGACCTGCCCGCTGCGCGAGTCTCCGTTGTGGACGGTGATCAGGCCGGTACAGGTGCCGCAGCCGCCGTTGTGCGGGCCCATGTTCTGGTCGACGGCGAGGCTCCACTTGGTGACGCTCTTCGACCAGTTGCGCGTGTAGTCGACGATGTTGTTCATGTCCTCGGCCTGCTGGTTCGAGATCCAGGTGCCGCCGGAGTGCTCGGTCGAGTAGGCGTTGACGTTCGGGTACTGGTTGTGGACGGTCGTCTGCTGCGCGATGTCACCGCCGTAGCCGTGCCAGGCCACACCACCGAAGTTGGGGTGGTTGCGGATCGCCGCGTCGTCCATCGTGGGCGCGCCGTAGGAGGCGTAGGTGTCCCAGTTCCAGTCGAGTGCGAGGACCTTTGTGGACAGTCCGGCGCCCTGGAGGGCGGGCAGCAGGTTGTTCTTCGCGAAGTACGCCAGCCCGGCGCCGTTCCAGTTGGTCGACGGGTAGCTCGCGCAGCACGTCGGCTCGTTCTGCATCGAGACGTAGTCGATCGGGACGCCGGCGTCCCGGTAGGCCTGGAGGTACTTGACGAAGTACTGGGCGTAGGCCGGGTAGTACTGCGATTCGACCCAGCCGAGCAGGTAGCTGTCGTTGTCCTTCATCCACGGCGGCGCGCTCCACGGCGACGCCATCACCTTGACCTGCGGGTTGAGCTGCCGGGCCTGCTTGGTCAGCGGCAGCACGTCGGCCTGGTCGTGGGCGATCGAGAAGTGCGTCAGGTTGGGGTCGGTCTGGCCGGCCGGCACGTCGTCGAAGGTGTAGCTGTAGCGGGCCAGGTCGGACGCGCCGAGCGGGTTGCGGACGAAGCTCAGCCCGATGCCGTTGTTCGGGTCGAACAGTTTCCGCATGGTGTCGTCGCGAGTGGACTGGGACAGCGCACCACTGGAGTTCATCAGCCAGGCCGCGGTGTCCGTAAAGGACGCGCCACCGCCTTCGAACTGCTGGTACGTGGTGTTTTCGTTGACGTTGATGGTCACGCCGCCGGTTCCGGTGCCCGCGGCGAACGTGACCGGTGTCTGCTGCTGGAGGCCGCGGGTGACCTGGCGGCCGCCGGCGTCGCTGGTGGTGGTGAGCCAGACGTTGACCGTCTCGCCCGCGGCCTGCGCGGGCGCGGCGAACGTGGCCGCGGCGAGCGCGGTCACGCCCACCAGGGTGAGCAGTTTTCTCATGGGAGCGTCCACTTCTGGTTCGTGCCGGTGCCGCAGGTCCAGATCTGCAGCCGGGTGCCGTTGGCGCTGGAGTTGCCGGTCGCGTCGAGACACTTCCCGGAGCCGGCGTTCACGAGGTTCTTCGCCGAGTTGGCCGTCCACTTCTGGGCGCCCGATCCGTTGCAGTCCCAGAGCTGGGTCGGCGTGCCGTTCGCGGTGCCCGCGCTCGTGACGTCGAGGCACTTGCCGAGCGCGCGGACGGAACCGTCCGCATTGACCGTCCACTGTTGAGCGGTCGTGCCGTTGCAGTCGTAGAGCTGCACGGCGGTGCCGTTGGCGTTGCTCGCGCCGGCGACGTCGACGCACTTGCCGCCGACGCCGGTGATGGCTCCGGCGTTCTGCGTGGGCGGTGGTGTCGTGCCGCCGGCGAACTGCGTGGCGACCTGTTCGCCGAGGCTGACCGCGTTGGCGTGGTTCTCGATCGGGTTGACGTGCGTGTTCGGGAACACGATGTACGTCACCGGGCCCTCGGTGCCGCCGTTCTTCGGGTCGGGGTTGATGCCGAGGCTGACCGCGGTGGCGTACGACGCCTCGCCGATGATGCTCGTCGGGCCGGTGTCACCGACCACGGCGTAGCTGACCTGGTTGTTGTAGATCACCGCCACGACCGAGCCGCCGTCGATGCCGTAGTTGCGGTAGTCCCATGTGGACGTCGGCTGCGGCAGGACGATGTAGGGCAGCTGCGCCGCGTTGAGCGGCTGGTCGGTCGACGTGTGGAACGCGGTGTCCGGGTAGAAGCAGCAGTCGGTGTTCTCGTTGCACTGCGTGGTGCGGACGCCGTCGCAGTCGACGTCCATGTCGGCGGTGAAGAACACCGCGCCGTTGGCCTGGCAGACTGGCACGGTGGCCGCGCCACCTTCGTCGAAGGAATACTTGCCGTTCGAGATCTGTTGGCAGGACTGGGTCTTGGCGAGCAGCTGGCTCGCCGACGGACCAGCTTCGACCGCCGCCTGGGCCGAGCCGGTCGTGAGGAAGGAAAGCGCTAACAGGGCACACCCCATTAGCGCGACGAGAATTCGCCGCACTGGTTTCTCCTTATGGGGTCGTGAGTGGTAAGTCGGGTTCTAACCCGACTTACCACTCACGAGGGGACGTGGGTCAGGGAGTGGTCCACTTCTGGTTCGCGCCGCCGCCGCAGGTCCAGATCTGCAGGCGGGTGCCGTTCGCGCTGGAGTTCCCGGTGGCGTCGAGGCACTTGTTCGCGTTGGGGTTCACGATGTCCTTCGCGCCGGTCACGACCCATTGCTGCGCACCGGTTCCGTTGCAGTCGTAGAGCTGCACCGGCGTGCCGTCCGCGGTGCCGGCCGCGCTCACGTCCATGCACTTGCCGAGGGCGCGGATCGTGCCGTCGGTGCCGACGGTCCAGCTCTGCGCGGCGTTGCCGTTGCAGTCGGTGATCTGGATCGGCGTGCCGTTGGCGCTGTTCGCGCCGGCGACGTCGACGCACTTGCCGCCGATGCCGGTGATGGTGCCGGTCCGGCCGCCGCCCTGGCTCGAGGAGTTGGTGACGTGCACGTAGTCGACGATCAGCTGCTGCGGGAACTGCGTGCTGCTGTTGGGATCGCCGGGCCAGTACCCGCCGACGGCGAGGTTGAGGATGATGAAGAAGTTGTGGTCGTAGACCCAGCGGTTGCCGTTGAGGTCCGACGGCGTGCGCGTCTGGTAGAGGTTGCCGTCGACGTACCACTTGATCTGGTTGGGCGCCCAGTCGATGGCGTAGGTGTGGAAGTCGTCGGAGAAGTTCGGGCCGTTGTAGGCCGCGCCGATGCCGCCGGAGCCGGAGTAGCCGGGGCCGTGGATCGTGCCGTGCACGGTGTTCGGCTCGAACCCGACGTTCTCCATGATGTCGATTTCGCCGTCGGTGGGCCAGTTCCCGCCGCCGAGCATCCAGAACGCGGGCCACATGCCCTGCCCGCGCGGGAGTTTCATGCGCGTCTCGAAGTGGCCGTAGGCCTGGCTGAACTTGCCGGCGGTGTTCATCCGCGCGGAGGTGTACTCGCAGCGGCCGTACCAGCAGTTGTAGTTGCCGGGGTTTTCCCTCTTGGCGGTGATGACGAGGTGGCCCTGGCCGTCGAGCTGGGCGTTGTTGGTGCCGGAGGTGTAGTACTGCCGCTCGTGGTTGTTGACGTTGTCGCCGGTTTCGAGCTGCCACTTCGACCCGTCGACGGCGGCGCCCGCGGGGCCGTTGAAGTCGTCGGTGAAGGTGGCCGCGGCCGCGGCCTCGGTCGCTGTGAGGACCTGCTGCCCGGGGAGGAGCAAAGCGCAGGCGGCGAGGAGCGCCGCCCAGCGGGATTTCCTGGAGGTGGACATCGTTGTCGCCTCTCTCACCGTGGGGGACCGGCGTTCCGCGCGCAGCACGGAACGCGGGGGAGGGGAGGTGGCCGCGCATGCCGGGGCGGCGGCAGGCGTGACCGTGCGTGTGCGCGCCGGGGCCCGCGCGGCGGTGCCCGGGCGGCGGTGTGGTTCGGTACCTTTGTTGTGTCTGGCAACAAAGTATGCATGGTCCAGACAAGCCGGGCAACACTCGCGCGGGTCATTTTTTTCAACCCGAATTAAGGGTTGGTGGAAGGGCTGCTGGGGCGGCGGCTTGTCCACAGGGTCGCCGTGATGTGGACGGGCCGGCTCGGGTGGCGGTTTTTCGGGCGTTTTTGTCGGGCGGGCCCGATACGCTGGAGCGGGGATGGACCCCCTGGGAGGGTGGGCCTCTGCCGGGGGGCGTCTTGGCCGCTCGCGGAACAAGGGGGATGACCATGGCCTCGGACAAGCCGCCGCCCCCGCGCGGAATGCTCGCCGCCGGCCTGGCGATGCTGGCCGGTGCGGCCGGCGGTGCTTGGATGGCTCTCGCGCACACCAGCGTCCTCAACCTGGTGTGCGGGATCGTGCTGTTCCTCTGCGCCGGCCTTCTCGGCGTGACCTTCCTCTACGCCTGGGTCAAAGGCCGCCGCTGATCAAGCTGCGTCGGAGTCCGGTGCGCCCGGCTTTGCGATCCGTGATGTCGCTCCCTGCTCCAGCAGGTCCGCCACCGGCAGCGTCGCCGCTCCCGTCGCCACCGCGTCCAGGCCCAGGGATCCCAGCTGGATCGACGTCTGGCTGAACGGGTGCCGGAGGGCGTGCTCCCCGGCCGCCGTGCGGATTCGCGGGAGGAGCTGCTCGCCCAGGGCCAGCCCCGCCCAGCCGCCGATCACGATGCGCTCCGGGTTGAACAAGTTGATCAAGTTCGCGATGCCCGCGCCCAGGTAGCCCGCCGTTTCGTCGAGGACGCGGGCCGCCGTCTTGGACTTGTCGGCCGAAGACAGCAGGGCCGAGAACTGTGCCTGCTCGTCCTCGCCCGGGATGTCCTTCCCGCGCGCGCGGCGGTACCGCGCCAGGACCGCGCCCGCGCCGATGTACGCCTCCAGGCACCCCCGTGACCCGCAGCGGCACTCCAGGCCGCCGTACGCGATCGTCGTGTGGCCCCACTCGCCCGCGCTGCTCGTCGATCCGCGGTACGTCGTTCCGTCCGTCACCACCGCCGCGCCGACGCCGGACCCGAGCAGCGCTATCACCGCGTGGCGCGCGCCGCGGCCCGCGCCGAACCACATCTCCGCCTGGCCCTGCGTCTTCGCGCCGTTGTCGATGAACAGCGGGAGCCCGACGCCGGCGTCGAGCAACAGGGACGCGAACGGCACCCCGTCCCAGCCCACCGTCGGGGCGTGGACCAGCACCCGGGCGCCCTGCTCGACCGTGCCCGGCACGCCGATGCCGACACCCAGCACGCCCGATTCGTCGATGCCCGCGCTCGCGAACACCTCGCGCAGCCCCGACGTCACCTGCTCGACCGCCGTCGCCGGGTCGGGGGCCTTCGGGAGGGGGTGCTCGACCGTCGCCAGGCGGTTCATCGCCAGGTCGAACAGCTCGACCTTGACGCCGGTCTCGCCGATGTCCACGCCCGCGACGTGCCCGTACGCCGGATCCACCCGCAGCAGCACGCGCGGGCGGCCGCCGTCCGACTCGACCTGGCCGGCTTCGGTGATCAGGCGCTCTTCGCCCAGTTCGGCGGTCACGTTGCTGACCGTGGCGGCACTCAATCCGGTGAGCTGGCTGAGTTCGTGCCTCGACAGCGGGCCGTCGAAGTACAGTTTCGACAGCAGCAGGGATCGGTTGTGCCGCCGCAGATCACGGACGGTGGTGCGCTTGCTCGCCATGGGCAACCCATCTAACTTCTTACCGGCTCACTGACAGGATGCCTGATCGCCGTAAGTTGTGGCTATGTATTAAGTGGTGAACTAAGTCCCGAACCGATGGTGGCGGGGCCGCCGTCTGGCAGAATCCTCCCGGTGACCCAGGTGGTGCGCCAGACGACCCGTGACCTCAGGCGGCACAACCGCGCGGCACTGCTCTCCTCGCTCTACCTCCGCGGCCCCGTCAGCAGACTGGAACTGGTAGCTGAATCGGGACTTTCGGCCGCCACCGTTACCAACGTCGTCTCCGAACTCATCGCCGACGGTGTCGTCGCCGAGGCCGGATCGGTCGAATCGGACGGCGGCCGCCCCCGGACGCTGCTGGCCGTGCGGCCGGAGTTCGGGCACGTCGTGGGCGTCGACGTCAGCGAGACGCACGTCGAGGTCGGCCTCTTCGACTGCGCGCTCGGCACCCTCGGCACGATCCGGCACCCGCTCGTCGGCACCCGGCTCGACCCGGACGAAGTGGCCGGACTGGTGCGCACCGGCATCGCCGAAGTGCTCGAAGGCGGCGATCCGGACGCGGTGTTCGGCGTCGGCATCGGCGTGCCGGGCGCGGTCCGCGACGGCGGCATCGTGCACGCCCCCACGCTCGGCTGGCAGGGCGTCAATTTCGCCGAGCTCATCCACCCGCACATCCGGGCGCCGCTGCACCTGGACAACCGGGCCCGCACCCTGGGCCAGGCCGAGACCTGGCGCGGCGCCGGCCGGGGCGCCGAACGCGCCATCGTCGCCCTGCTCGGCGTCGGCGTGGGCGCCGCGGTCGCGACGGCCGGGCGGTCGCACCCGGGCATCACGACCAGCGAGTGGGGCCACACCGTCGTCAAGGCGGCCGGGGCGCCCTGCCGGTGCGGTTCGCACGGCTGCCTGGAGGCCTACGTCGGCACCGAGGCGATCGTCCGCCACTACGCCGTCCGCGTCGGCCGGGAACCGGTCATCGGGGATGAAAGCGACGGCGAGCTGGCCCGGATCGTCGCCGAAGCCGAAGGCGGTGGTCCGGCCGCCGACGTGCTCGCCGAGACCGGCGAATACCTGGGCATCGGCATCGCGAACCTGATCAACCTGCTCAGCCCCGATCGGGTGGTGCTTTCCGGTTCGGCCGGAGCGATCATGGGACAGGCGATCCTCCCCGCGGTCCGCGACGCCGTCGAGCGGCACGCCCTGGACTACCTGGCCGAACGCACCGAGGTCGTCCTCGGCCGGCTCGGGCCCGAGGCGGTCGCGCTCGGCGCCGCGACCCTGCCGATCGCCCAGCTGCTGGCGAACGGTGGCCGCGTCGGCTGAAACCCTTGCGTCGCAAGGAGTAGTTCGATCAACAGGTCCAGACCGGCAGTTCTTTCAGAACTTAAACTTAGGCACAAAAAGTTACCGCCGTGTTATTGACGTGACCCGAGTCACCCGGGTTGACTTCGGGACGTCGTTCGGTCGCCGGCGGTCGGGGCTCGCTACCAGTCGACAGCAAGTAGTCGTCGATGACCAGGAGGAACCGATGCGAGTCAAGCGCGCAGTGGTCGCAGCGCTGGCGGTGGTGATGGCCCTGGGGGGCCTGACCGCGTGTGGGGGCAGCAGCACCAACGCCGCCCAGAGCAACCCGGACGCCGTGCTGAACGTCGGCAAGCCGGACGGCCCGCAGGCGGAGAACAACAACCCGTTCCTGGAGACCTCCGCCCTGTCGAACATGGGCTACCGGTGGATGATCTACGAGCCCCTGGTCATGCTCAACCGCGTCAAGCCGCAGGAGCCGGGCAAGCCGTGGCTGGCCACCAAGTGGGACTGGTCGGACAACTACAAGAAGGTGGTCCTGACCGTCCGTGACGGCGTCAAGTTCTCCGACGGCCAGCCGATGACCGCCGAGGACGTCGCCTACACCTTCCAGCTGCTGCGCGACAACAAGGCGCTGAACGTCGACGCCGTCCCGTACAAGGACATCACCGCGGCCGGCAACCAGGTCACCCTGGCCTTCGACGGCTCGCAGTTCGTCAACCAGGTCAAGATCCTGCAGACGCTCGTGGTGCCGAAGCACGTCTGGAAGGACGTCAAGGACCCGGCGCTCGACCTGGTGAAGAACCCGATCGGCACCGGCCCGTACACGCTCAAGTCGGCCACCCCGCAGACGATGATCGTCACGCGGCGCGACAGCGGCTACTGGCAGGAAGCGCCGAAGGTCAAGGAGATCCGCTACACCTCCTACACCGACAACAACGCGCAGGTCAGCGCCCTGGTCAACGGGGCGGCCGAGTGGAGCTTCGTGTTCATCCCGAACTACAAGGCCGTCTACACCAACAAGGACCCGCAGCACTACAAGCTGTGGTTCCCGGCGCAGCTGGCCGTGCACGGCCTGTGGTTCAACACCGAAAAGGCGCCGTGGAACGACGCGAAGCTGCGCCAGGCCGTGAACAAGGTGATCAACCGCGACGACGTCTTCAACCAGGGCGAGGCCGGCTACTTCTACCCGAAGAACGACCAGGTCACCGGCATTCCCACGCCGGCGGGCGACCCGTTCATCGCGCCGCAGTACAAGGGCCAGACGGTCAAGGTCGACGTCCCGGGCGCCAAGGCGCTGCTGACCGGGGCCGGCTACAAGTTCAACAGCGACAAGCTGGCCGACCCGAGCGGCAAGCCGGTCACGATCAAGCTCACCGTCCCGTCGGGCTGGTCGGACTACATCACCGACCTCGAGATCATCAAGGACAACCTGGCGCAGATCGGCATCACCGCCACGGTCGACAAGATGAACCAGGACGCCTGGATGAAGTCGGTCGACACCGGTGACTTCGAGGGCCTGATGCACTGGACCAACGACGGCTCGACGCCGTACGACATGTACCGCGACGTCATGGACGGCAACCGCTACAAGCCGACCGGCCAGGGCGGCATCAACGGCAACTACGGCCGCTTCAAGAACGACGAGGCGACCAAGGCGCTCGAAACCTACGCGAACGCCGAGGACGACGCCGCCCGCACCGCGGCCATGGCGACGCTGCAGAAGATCATGATCGAGCAGCAGCCGATGATCCCCACGTCGGCGGCCAACTCCGGCGGCGAGTACAGCACGAAGAACTGGGTCGGCTGGCCCGACGACGCCAACCCGTACGCGCCGGCCCAGCCGACGCTGCGCAACGCGCTCGACATCGTCCTGCACCTCAAGCCCGCGGCCTGACGATGGCGGATTCAGCCGTGACGACCGAGCAGTCCCCCTCCGACCCCGTCGCCGTCGGGTCGGAGGGGGACCTCCCCGTGGTCCTCGAAGCCGCGGGGCTTACGAAACACTTCCCGGTCCGGCGGCGTGGCCGGGCCGCGCTCACCGGGCCCCGGCGCAGCGTCCAGGCCGTCGACGACGTCACCCTGACGCTCCGCCGCGGCCGGGTCACCGCGCTCGTCGGCGAGTCCGGTTCGGGCAAGTCGACGGTCGCCCGGCTGCTCGCGGGCCTCTACCCGCGCACCGGTGGCGACATCCGGCTGCACGGCGAGACGGTGAACGTCAAGCACGGCAAGGCGTTCCGCGCCTACGCCCGCCGGGTCCAGATGATCTTCCAGGACCCGTTCGCCTCGCTGAACCCGGTGCACACCGTGCGCTACCACCTGACACGGGCGCTGAAGATCCACGGCCGGGCCGGTGACGACCTGGAGAAGTCGCTGCACGAGCTGCTCGCGCGCGTCCAGCTGACCCCGCCCGAGCGGTACGTCGACAAGTTCCCGCACGAGCTCTCCGGCGGCCAGCGCCAGCGCGTCGCGATCGCGCGGGCGCTCGGCGCCGACCCCGAGGCGCTGCTGGCCGACGAGCCGGTGTCCATGTTGGACGTCTCCATCCGGCTCGGCGTGCTGAACCTGTTGCGGGACCTGAAGGAACGCCTGCACCTGGCGATCCTGTACATCACGCACGACATCGCGTCCGCGCGCTACTTCGCCGACGAGACCATGGTGATGTACGCGGGCCGGATGGTCGAAGGCGGCGACAGCGAGACCATCACACAGCGGCCGGCGCACCCGTACACCCGGCTGCTCATCGAATCCGCCCCCGACCCGGACCGGATCGCGGGCGGGGCCGACCCCGGGGAGACGCCGGCCGAACGCGGGTCGGGTGAGCCGCCGAGCCTGATCGACCCGCCGCCCGGCTGCCGGTTCCACCCGCGCTGCCCCGTGGCGATGGAGCGGTGCAAGACCGAGCTGCCGCCGCGGCTCGACGTCGGCGATGCGCCGGGGCACTGGGCCGCCTGCTGGCTCTACGACGGGGCTGCCGGATGAGGTACCTGCTGCAACGGCTGGGCTTCTACGTCTTCACCGCGTGGGCCGCCGTCACCATCAACTTCTTCATCCCGCGGATGATCCCGGGCGACCCGGTGCAGTCGCTGATCGCGAAGAACCAGGGCATGATCAGCGCGGACGCGATCCAGTCGCTGTACGTCCTGTTCGGACTGGACAAGAACGAAAGCCTGATCTCCCAGTACTTCGACTACTGGGGCCAGCTGTTCCGCGGCGACCTCGGGATCTCGTTCACGTTCTTCCCGACGCCGGTGTCCGACCTGCTCACCGACAGTCTGCCGTGGACGATCATCCTGGTCGGCATCACCACGGTCGTCGGTTTCGCGATCGGCACCGGGCTCGGCGTGGTCGCCGGCTGGAAGCGCGGCTCGTGGGTCGACGGCCTGCTGCCGGTGACGACGTTCCTGTCGTCCATCCCGTACTTCTGGCTCGGCCTGATCGCGCTGACGATCCTGGCCGGCCCGGGCAGTTTCTTCCCGTCGTCCGGCGGGTACGACCCGGGTACCGTGCCGGGCTGGGACGGGTCCTTCATCGGCAGCGCGATCCAGCACAGCCTGCTGCCCGCGCTGACCATCCTGATCAGCTCGATGGGCAGCTGGATCCTCGGCATGCGCAACATGATGGTCACGGTCGCGTCGGAGGACTACGTGACCGTCGCGCACGCCAAGGGCCTGCCGGAACGCCGGGTGATGGTCGGGTACGCGGCGCGCAACGCGTTGCTGCCCAGCGTGTCCGGCTTCGCGCTGGCCCTCGGGTTCATCGTCGGCGGCACGCTGCTGGTGGAGATCGTCTTCTCCTACCCCGGCGTCGGCTACCAGCTGTTCCAGGCCGTCGGCTCGCAGGACTACCCGCTGATGCAGGGCATCTTCCTGATCATCACGCTGTCGGTGCTGGTGGCGAACCTCCTCGCGGACGTCGCCTACCTCGCGCTCGACCCGCGCACCCGGAAGGAGGGCTGACATGGCCGTACCCGCGGCGGACGTCAAAGCCGCCCAGGCCCTTCCGCTCGAAGCGGTCGCGCGCCGGCGCCGCTTCCGGTTCCTCACCGGCGGCAAGACCGTCACCGGTGTCGCCGTCATCGGTTTCTTCCTGGTCATCGCCGTCATCGGGGACTGGGTCGCGCCGTACGACCCGTCGGCGCGCAGCAGTGACCTGCTGGAGGCGCCGTCGGGGCGGCACTGGTTCGGCACCACCCACCTCGGCCAGGACATCTTCAGCCAGGTCGTGGTCGGCACGCGCAGCGTCATGCTGGTCGGGCTGGCCGCCGGGATCGTGGCGACGATCCTCGCGGTGATCGTCGGCGTGACGTCCGGGTACCTCGGCGGCACGCCGGGCGAGGGCCTGTCGGCCCTGTCCAACGTGTTCCTGGTGATCCCGGCCCTGCCGCTGATCATCATCATCGGCAGCGCGGTGCCCACCGGGGGCGACATCCTGGTGGCGGTGATCATCGGCTTCACGTCGTGGGCGTGGGGCGCGCGTGTCCTCAGAGCACAGACGCTGTCGCTGAGGGGCCGCGAATACGTCGAAGCGGCCCGGGCGACCGGCGAATCGACGTGGCGGATCATCTTCTTCGAAATCCTGCCGAACCTGACCGCGGTGATCGCGTCCAGCTTCGTCGGCACGGTGATCTTCGCCGTGATGTCGGAGATCACGCTGGCGTTCGTCGGTGTCTCCGGACTGTCCAACTGGAACTGGGGCACGATCCTGTTCTGGGCGCAGAGCCAGCAGGCCCTCGCACAGGGCGCGTGGTGGTGGTTCGTGCCGGCCGGGCTGGCCATCGCCATTCTCGGCACCGCGTTGTCCCTGCTCAACTTCGGCATCGACGAGTTCGTCAGCCCGCGGCTGCGCGGCAGCGGGAAAGCCCGCGTGCGCGGCGCCGACGGGAAGACGCATCGCATGCGGGTGGGCTTCACGCCCGTGCTCGGGCGGGAGGAACAGCCATGATGGACCCGGTGCTGGAGATCAAGGGCCTGGACGTCGACTACGGCGTCGGCGACGAGGCCGTGCGCGCGGTCCGGGACGTGCACCTGACGCTGCACCGCGGTGAAGTCCTCGGCCTGGCCGGGGAGAGCGGCAGCGGGAAGTCCACTTTGGCCTACGGGCTGACCCGGCTGCTCGCGCCGCCGGGCGTCATCCGCGGCGGCGAGGTGATCTACCACCCCGCCGACGGCGAGCCGTACGACGTCCTTCGCCTGACGGACAAGCAGCTGCGGGACTTCCGCTGGGCGGAGACGTCCATTGTGTTCCAGGGCGCGATGAACTCGCTGAACCCGGTGCACAAGGTGGTCACGCAGCTGGTCGACGTCATCAAGGCGCACGAGCCGGGCACGACCCGCGCGGGCCGGCTCGCGCGGGCTCGCGATCTGCTGAAGCTGGTGGGGATTTCGGCCGACCGGCTGGAGGCGTACCCGCACCAGCTCTCCGGCGGCATGCGGCAGCGGGTGATGATCGCGATGGCCCTGGCCCTCGAACCCCGGGTCGTCATCATGGACGAGCCGACCACCGCGCTGGACGTCGTGATGCAGCGGCAGATCCTCGGCCAGCTCGTGGAACTACGGGAACGGCTGGGGTTCTCGGTCCTGTTCATCACGCACGACCTTTCGCTGCTGGTGGAGTTCTCGGACCGGATCGCGATCATGTACGGCGGCCGGATCGTCGAGCAGGCGCCGGCGGCCGACCTCTATCGCGACGCGCTGCACCCGTACAGCCACGGCCTGCTGAACTCGTTCCCCGCGCTGCGGGGGCCGCGGCGGGAGCTGACCGGGATCCCCGGATCGCCGCCGGACACGCGCGGGATGCCGGCCGGCTGCGCGTTCCACCCGCGGTGCCCCAAGGCCTTCGAGCCGTGCGACTCGGAGGTGCCCGTGCTGGGGTTGCCCGGCGGCGAACCGTCGCGGGAAGTGGCCTGCTTCCTGCACCCGGTCGCGACCCCCTGAACGCCGTCTGTCCTATCCGGTCCACCTGGAGGAGACCCGCCTTGACCGAGACCACCGCCGCGACCGCCGAACAGCAGGCGCTGATCGACACGCTGCCGCCGGACTTCCGCTGGGGCGTCGCCACCGCCGCGTACCAGATCGAAGGCGCGGTCGCGGAAGACGGGCGCACTCCGTCCATCTGGGACACCTTCTGCCAGGTCCCGTGGGCGATCGACAACAATGACAACGGTGACATCGCCTGCGACCACTACCACCGGATGCCGTCGGACATCGAGCTGGTGCGTGACCTCGGCGCGGACACCTACCGGTTTTCCGTGGCGTGGCCCCGGGTCCAGCCGCGCGGCCGCGGCGGCGTCAACGAGGCGGGCCTCGGGTTCTACGACCGGCTCGTCGACGAGACCCTGAGCCGCGGGATCACGCCGTGGTTGACGCTGTACCACTGGGACCTCCCGCAGGAGCTGGAGGACGCGGGCGGCTGGCCGGCACGCGACACGGCGTACCGGTTCGCGGACTACGCGATGCTGGTGTTCGACCGGCTGTCCGACCGCGTGCGGCATTGGACGACGTTGAACGAGCCGTGGTGCTCGGCGATGCACGGGTACGTCCACGGCGTGATGGCGCCGGGCCGCCGTGACTACGCGGCGGGGTTGCACGCGGTGCACCACCTGCTGCTGGGCCACGGGCTGGCGGTGCAGCGGATGCGCGAGGCGGCGCCGGCGGACACGCAGTTCGGCATCACGCTCAACATGTGCACGGCCGACCCGGCGACCGACTCCCCGGAGGACGTCCGCGCGGCCCGCCAGGCCGACGGCCTCGGTGTCCGGATCTACCTGGACCCGCTGGTGCACGGGCGGTACCCGGACGACGTGGTGGAGGACCTGGCGTCGCGCAGTGTCCGGCTCCCGGTCCAGGACGGCGACCTCTCGGTGATCTCGACGCCGCTGGACTTCCTGGGCGTGAACTACTACTTCGGCCAGCAGTTCTCGGGCGTGGACGACACCGGAGCGGCGGTGGACGCGGACGGCGTCCCGGCGTCCCGCGTGATCCCGTTCGGCGAACCGACGACGGCCATGGGCTGGGAGATCCTCCCCGGCAAGTTCACGGAGCTGCTGACGCGGCTGGGCCGCGACTACCCGGGCCTGCCGATGTACATCACGGAGAACGGCTCGGCGTTCGACGACGACCCGGATTCCTCGGGGTTCGTGCGCGACGACTCACGGACGGCGTACCTGGCCTCGCACATCGCCGCGGTGGCGGCGGCCCGCCAGGCGGGCGCGGACGTCCGCGGGTACTTCGCGTGGTCCCTTTTGGACAACTTCGAGTGGGCTTACGGGTACGCGAAACGGTTCGGCTTGATCCGGGTGGATTACGAGACGCAGGAGCGGACGATCAAGCAGAGCGGGTACTTCTACCGCGACACCGTCCGGCGGGTCCGCGGCAGCTGAGCCGAAGTCCGTGAAGGCCGCCTCGCGGTGGCCTTCACGGGCGAGCGGTCAGCCAGCGGGCGATGATCGTCCGCTGGATCTCCGACGCCCCTTCGTAGATCCGCGGCGCCCGGACCTCCCGGTACAGGTGCTCCAGCAGGTGCCCGCGCCGCAACGCGCGGGCGCCGTGGAGCTGGACCGCCGAATCCACGACGAACTGGGCCGCCTCGGTCGCGAACAGCTTTGCCATCGCCGCCCGGCCGCCGAGGTTCTCCTCGCCAGCGTCGTACGCGCTCGCCGCCGCGTAGACCAGCAGCCGTGCTGCTTCCGTGCGCGTGGCCATCTCGGCCAGCGCGTGCGCCACCGCCTGCTGCTTGATCAGCGGTCCGCCGAACGCTTCACGAGACCCGGTGTAGTCCACCGTCGCGTCCAGGGCGGCCTGGGCCATGCCGACCGCGAACGCGCCGACGCTCGGGCGGAACAGGTCCAGCGTCCGCATGGCCACGGAGAAGCCACGGTTCTCCTCGCCGAGCAGTTCCTCACGCCGCACGGGGACACCGTCGAAGGTCACCGTGCCGATCGGGTGCGGGCTCACCAGGTCGAGGTGTTCGCCGCCCAGGCCCGGCCGGTCGGCGGGGACGACGAACGCGCTCACCCCGCGCGAGCCCGCGTCTGGGGTGGTGCGGGCGAACACCGTGTAGAAGTCCGCTTCCGGGGCGTTGGAGATCCACATCTTCGTCCCGGTGAGCCGCCAGCCGTCGCCGTCGGGCTCCGCCGCCAGGGACAGCGCGGCCGCGTCCGAGCCCGCGTCCGGTTCCGTCAGCGCGAACGCCGCCACCGCGTCGCCCGCGGCCACCGCCGGCAGCCAGCGAGCGACCTGTTCGTCCTGTCCGGACTGGAGCACCGGGTAGCTTCCCAGGCCCTGCAACGCCAACGCTGTCTCGGCCTCCGTGCTCACGGTCGCGAGGTTCTCGCGCAGGATGCACAGGTCCGTGGCTGCCGCCTGCCTCGACGGCGTGCCGGAAGCGACGCCGGGGAAGAGCCGCGCGAGCAGGCCGAGCGCACCCATCGCCTTGAGCAGCGGCCGGTTGACCGCACCCTCCACACCGGACTCGGCGAGCGGGAACAGCTGCTCGGCCGCCAGCTGCCGCACTTCGGCGGCGAACGCCTGCTGGCCGGGGGTCAAGGCGAAGGTCATGACGAGGCTCCCGGTCGCCAGCGGGCGTGGGCGGTCCCGGCCGGCCCGGACCGGACGAGGTCGAGCCGCGGTTCCGGACCGTCGCTGCGGCCCGTCTGCGGTTTGCGGCTGCCCGCGGCGAACGGCTTCGGCCACGCCATCGGGTACCCCTGCTCGGCCGCCGCGTGCAATGTCCACTGTGGATCGTAAAGGTGGGTGCGGCCGAGGGCGCAGAGGTCCGCGCGGCCGGCCAGGATCAGCGAATTGACGTCGTCGTAGGAGGAGATCGCGCCGACCGCGATCACCGCGATCCCGTACTCCTCGCCGATCTCGTTGCGGATCCGGTCGGCGTACGGCGTCTGGTAGCTGCGGCCGTACTGCGGCCGTTCCTCGCTGACGACCTGGCCGGTCGAGACGTCGATGCCCGCGGCGCCGTGGGCCGCGAACGCCCGGGCGATCTCGACGGCGTCGTCGGCGTCGATGCCGCCTTCGCACCAGTCGGTCGCCGAAATCCGGACCGTCATGGGCCGCTCCGCCGGCCACGCCGCCCGCACGGCGTCGAAGACCTCCAGAGGGAACCGCAGCCGGTTCTCCAGCGAGCCGCCGTAGGAATCGGTCCGCTGGTTGGTCAGCGGCGAGAGGAACGACGAGAGCAGGTAGCCGTGCGCGCAGTGCAGCTCGAGGACGTCGAAACCGGCGCGGGCGGCGGCCTCGGCGCTCGCGACGAACTGCTCGCGAATGTCCGCGAGATCCGATGTGGACAGTTCACGGGGGACCTGGTTGCGGTCCGAATAGGGCAGTGCCGAGGGAGCGCAGATCTCCCAGTTGCCCGCCGGGAGCGGCTCGTCGATGCCGTCCCACATGAGCTTCGTCGAGCCCTTGCGGCCGGAGTGTCCCAATTGGACGCCGATCCGCGCGGGTGTCTGCGCGTGCACGAAGTCGACGACCCGCTGCCACGCGGCTTCCTGTTCCGGTGTGTACAGTCCGCCGCAGCCCGGCGTGATCCGGCCTTCGGGGGAGACGCAGACCATCTCGGTCATCACCAGGCCGGCGCCGCCGAGGGCCTTGCTGCCCAGGTGCACCAGGTGGAAGTCGCCCGGCACGCCGTCGACCGCGGAGTACATGTCCATCGGGGACACGACGATCCGGTTGGGCAGCTCCAGCCCACCCAGCGAGAACGGCTGGAACATCGGCGGCCGCGACGTCGTCCCCAGCGAGCGGGCGAACCAGTGGTCGAGCTCGGCCGCGAACTCGGGGTCGCGCAGGCGGAGGTTGTCGTAGGTGACGCGGCGGCTGCGCGTCAGGATGTTGAACGCGAACTGCGGCGGCTCCTGGTGGGCGTACTGCGCGATGTTCTCGAACCATTCCAGGCTGGCCTGCGCGGCGCGCTGCGTCGACGTGACGACCGGCCGCCGTTCCTGCTCGTAGGCCTTCAAAGCCGATGCGACGCCGTCGTTCTCGTGCAGGCACGCGACCAGCGCGAGCGCGTCCTCCATGGCCAGCTTCGTGCCCGAGCCGATCGAGAAGTGCGCGGTGTGCGCGGCGTCGCCGAGGAGGACGACGTTCTCGTGCACCCACGTCTCGCAGCGGACCGTGCCGAACGAGACCCACTTCGAGTTGTTCGCCATGACCTGGTGGCCGTCGAGGACGTCGGCGCACAGTTCGCGGATCAGCGCGATCGACTTCTCGTCGCTCTCGCCGGGCTTCAGCGACGTCGCCGCGATCGGGCCGAACGTCCGCTGCCAGACGTCCTCCTGGACTTCGAGGATGAACGTGGAGCCGTCGCGGCCGTACGGGTAGCCGTGGATCTGCATGATCCCGGCCGGCGTCTCGAGGACGTAGAACTTGAAGGCGTCGAACACCAGGTCCGTGCCCAGCCAGATGTACCGGCAGCGGCGGGTCTCGACGCTCGGCCGGAACGTCTCGGCGTACCGCGCGCGCACCGCCGAGTTGACGCCGTCGGCGGCGACGACCAGGTCGTACCCGGAGAGGTCGGCCGGCGCCTCCTCGCAGAAGTGCAGTCCGACGCCGAGCTCGCCGCAGCGGCCCTGCAGGATGCCGAGCAGGCGCTTGCGGCTCATCGCGGCGAAGCCGTGGCCGCCCGAGGTGGTGACCGTGCCGCGGTAGTGCACGTCGATGTCGTCCCACCGGGCGAATTCGGCCGTCATCGCCTCGTGCACCGCCGCGTCGGCGTGCTCGATGCCGCCGAGCGTCTCGTCGGAGAACACCACGCCGAAGCCGAAGGTGTCGTCCGGCGCGTTGCGCTCCCAGACGGTGATTTCGTGGCCGGGACCGAGCTGTTTCGCGAGCGCGGCGAAGTACAGACCCGCCGGGCCGCCACCGATGACCGCGATTCGCACGAGGTCCAGGGTATGTCGTGAACCGTACGACCGTCAATAACGCGAAAGATGGCGTACGGTGGGCGCATGGAACGCATCAACCCGCCGGAGCTGGGCAAGCCGTCCGGGTTCTCGCACGCGGTGGTGGCCGAGGGCCGGGTGGTCTTCCTCGCCGGCCAGACCGCGCTGGACGCGTCGAACCGGATCGTCGGCGAAGGCGTCGTCGAGCAGTTCGAGCGCGCCCTCGGCAATCTCCTGGCGTCGCTGCGCGCGGCCGGCGGGGCGCCGTCGGATCTGTGCAGCGTGACGATCTACATCGTGGACATGGCCGACTACCGCGCCCACGCGCGCGAGATCGGCCGGGTCTGGAAGCGCCTCGCGGGCACGGAGTACCCGGCGATGGCGGGCATCGGCGTGGCCCGCTTGTGGGACGAGGAGGCTTTGGTCGAGGTCCAGGGCTTCGCGGTCGTGGGGGGGGGGGGGGGGGGGGGGGCCCCCGGACGCGCGCGCAACACCCCGCCGCGGGTCAACCC
>NZ_JBEXKX010000057.1:0-49569 GCF_040609695.1 Amycolatopsis sp. NPDC004625 | reverse complement strand
GGTGGGGTGGGTGCCCGGTTCGTTTTGATGGGCGGGCCCCCACCCCCCCCGCTTTTTTTGCACCCCGGCCGGGGCGTGTTGCGCGAGGCGGGAAAGATGCCTTGACAACCTGCCACCGGCCGTGTTTGGGCTTCGGATCGGGGTTGCGGGGGGTCTGGGTTGGCTTGTGGCCGGGTTGGCTTGTGGCCGGGTTGGTCTTCGCGGGCGCCTTGGGTGGGTCCCGTGGGTGGTCGTGAGTGGTAAGGCGAGTTCTAACTCGCCTTACCACTCACGAGCTGGTGGTCAGGTTAGGCGCTCGATTATTGTTGCGTTGGCCAGGCCGCCTGCCTCGCACATTGTTTGGAGGCCGTAGCGTCCTCCTGTTTGCTCCAGTACCGATAGGAGCGTTGTTGCCAGCCTTGCTCCGCTCGCGCCCAGGGGGTGGCCCAGGGCTGTTGCTCCTCCGTTGATGTTCACCTTGGCCGGGTTTGCTCCGGTTTCGTGCTGCCAGGCCAGTACCACGCTGGCGAATGCCTCGTTGACCTCGAATGCGTCGATATCCTTCAGGCTCAGGCCCGCCTTGGCCAGGACCTTGTGGGTGGCCGGGATGATTCCCGTCAGCATCAGGAGGGGGTCGTCGCCGGCTACCGCGAAACTGTGGATTCGGGCTCGGGGCTTCAGGCCCAGGGCTGCCGCCGTTTCGGTGCTGGTGATCAGGAGGGCTGCTGCGCCGTCGTTGATCGGGGAGGAATTGCCCGCCGTCACGTGCCAGCCCAGGTTCGGGAAGCGCTGTTCCCAGATGTCCGCGCGGAACGCCGGCTTCAAGCCTGCGAGGATTTCCTGGGTGGTGCCCGGGCGGACCGTCTCGTCCGTGGTCACCTCGCGCAGGGTGCCGTCGGGGGCGGGGGCCTTCAACGGTGCCACTTCGGCGGCGAACCTGCCGTCGGCCCATGCCCGGGCGGCTCGGTGGTGGCTTTCCGCCGAAAACTCGTCCAGCCGGGCTCGGGTGAAGCCCCATTTTGCGGCGATGAGCTCCGCGCTGATGCCCTGGGGCACCAGGCCGTCCGGGTAGCGGGCCGCCACCTGGGGGCCGAACGGGTCGCGGCCCGCCACCTGGCTGCCCATCGGGACCCGGCTCATCGACTCCACTCCCGAGGCGATCACCACGTCGTACGCGCCGGCGATCACCCCCTGGGCCGCGAAGTGGATCGCCTGCTGGCTGCTGCCGCACTGGCGGTCGACCGTCACCGCGGGGACCGACTCCGGCAGGCCGGCCGCGAGGGCGGCCCAGCGGGCCGTGTTCATGCTCTGCTCGCCGACCTGGCCGACCGCGCCGCTGATCACGTCGTCGATGCGGGACGGGTCGAGGCCCGTGCGGTCGACCAGTGAGCGCAGTGCGTGGGCGTGGAGGTCCACCGGGTGTACCCCGGCCAGTGCTCCGTTCGGCTTGCCCTTGCCGATCGGGGTTCGTACCGCGTCGACGATCACCGCGTCCGTCATGGCGTCTGCCTCCTCGCAGATCGGGATTGCCTTCGGTATACGCCGGGTGAGTTGGATTCCACAACTCAGCTGTTCCGCACGTCACATGCGGCTGACGTGCTAGGTTGGATTTTCAATCCCGTGGAGGTGGCATGGTCCGGCGTGGTCGCGAGTGCTCGGTCGCCGAGGCGCTGGAGGTCGTCGGCGAGCGGTGGAGCCTGCTGGCGCTGCGGGAGGTCATGCTGGGGGAGCGGCGGTTCAACCAGATCGCCGAGAACACCGGTGCCAGCCGGGACATCCTGGCCGCGCGGCTGCGCAAGCTCGTCGACGCCGGGGTGCTCGAGAAGGTCCAGTACGAGAGCCACCCGCCGCGGCACGAGTACCACCCGACCGAGGCCGGCCGCGCCCTGCAGCCCATTCTGCTGGGGCTGATGGCCTGGGGCGACAAGTACGTCCACCAGGGCGAACCGCCCACGCTGTGGCGGCACGCCTGCGGCGAGGTGCTGGAGCCGGCCACCGTCTGCGCGCACTGCGGTGACCCGGTGAACGCCCCGGGCACCCGGGCGATCCGGCTGGGTGCCGTGCACTGACCCCGGCTCCGCAACGGCCTCCTCGCATCCCCCGCGAGGAGGCCTTTTCCGTGTCCGGCCGTTGACTTGAGACGCGCGTCACTGTAAGTCTTGAACGAATCAGTGCAAGAACCTGACAGATGGCCGGTAGATCGAGGCAGCTGTCGGGAAGATTCCGGTTTCGCTCCGAGTCGTCTCCCTCCTCCCCGGACCAGAGGAACCGCATGAGAACGAAGCGTGTGTTGTCACCCGCGGCTGCCTTCGCCGCCCTGTCCCTGCTCCTCGCCACCCCCGCCGCCACCGCCACCACCGCCGCCCCGGCGAGCGCGGCTCCGGCCGCCGTCCGGCCCGCGGCGCAAGCCGCCTCGGCGACCTTCACCGCCAGCAGCCAGGTCGCCGGCTATCCCGTTTCGAACGTCGGCGACGGCAACCAGGCCACCTACTGGGAAAGCACGAACAACCAGTTCCCGCAGTGGGTCCAGGCCGACCTCGGCGCCCCGACGGACGTCGCGCAGCTCGTGCTCAAGCTGCCGGCCGCCAACTGGGGCGCCCGCACCGAGACGTTCAGCGTCCAGGGCAGCACCGACGGGAACACCTTCACCGACCTCAGGCCCTCGGCCGGGTACGTGTTCGACCCGGCCAAGGCCAACACGGTGACCGTGGACGTCACCGGCAAGCCCCGGTACGTCCGGCTCACCGTCACCGCGAACACCGGCTGGCCCGCCGCGCAGCTGTCCGAGTTCGAGGTACACGGCCCCGCCGGCGGGGACACGCAGCCACCGTCGGCGCCCGGCAACCTCGCCTACACCCAGCCCGCGAGCGGGCAGATCCGGCTCACCTGGTCGGCGTCGACCGACAACACCGGGGTCGCGGGCTACGACGTCTACGCGAACAACCAGCTCCGCGGCAGCGTCGCCGGGAACGTCCTGACCTACACCGACAGCCAGCCCGACGGCACGACGGTCTCGTACTTCGTGCGGGCCAAGGACGCCGCCGGCAACCAGTCGGCGAACAGCGCCGCCGTCACCCGCACCGGCACCCAGGCCGGCACGAACCTGGCGCCGGGCAAGCCGATCACGGCGTCCTCGACGGAGTGGACGTACGCCGCGGCCAACGCGAACGACGACTCCCTGAGCACCTACTGGGAGGGCGGCGGCGGGACCTACCCGAACCTGCTGACCGTCGCACTGGGCTCGAACGCCGACCTCAGCCAGGTCGTGGTCAAGCTCAACCCCGACCCCGCGTGGGGCCCGCGGACCCAGACGATCGCCGTCGAAGGCCGGGAGCAGAGCTCGGCCGCGTTCACCACCCTCGCCGCCGCGCAGACCTACAGCTTCAGCCCGGCGACCGGCAACACCGTGACGATCCCGCTCGCCGGCCGCGCCGCCGACGTCCGCCTGCGCGTCACCGCCAACTCCGGCGCGGGCGGCGGGCAGGCCGCGGAATTCCAGGTCTTCGGCGTGCCCGCGCCCAACCCGGACCTGACGGTCTCGGGCGTGTCGTGGTCGCCGCCGAACCCGGTGGAGACCGACGCGATCACCACGTCGGCCACCGTCCGCAACGCCGGGACGGCGGCTTCGGGTGCCACCAACGTCGCCTTCTACCTCGGCACCACCAAGGTCGGCACGGCGAACGTCGGCGCCCTCGCGGCCGGCGCGTCGACGACGGTGTCGGCGAACATCGGCACCCGGGACGCGGGCAGCTACCAGCTGACCGCGAAGGTCGACGAGGCCAACACCGTCATCGAGCAGAACGAGGCCAACAACTCCTACACCGGCTCAACGGCACTCGTCGTGAGCCCGGTGCCGAGCTCCGACCTGGTCGCGGCGACGGCGTGGTCACCGGGCACCCCGTCCGCGGGCACCTCGGTCACGTTCACCACGACCCTGCGCAACCAGGGCACGATCGCGTCCGCGAGCGGTGCCCACGGTGTCACGGTGACGATCACCGACCAGAACGGGACCGTCGTCAAGACGCTCAGCGGCACCTACACCGGGACCATCGCCGCGGGCGCCACCGCGGCCCCGGTGACCGTCGGCAGCTGGACCGCGGCCAACGGCCGCTACACCGTGAAGACGGTCGTCGCGAACGACGCCAACGAGCTGCCGGTCAAGCAGGGCAACAACACCGCCACGCAGGCGTTGTTCGTCGGCCGGGGCGCGAACATGCCCTACGACATGTACGAGGCCGAAGACGGCGTCCTCGCGGGCGGCGCGGCCGTGGTCGGCCCGAACCGGACCATCGGCGACCTCGCCGGCGAAGCGTCGGGCCGCAAGGCGGTCACCCTGAACTCGACCGGCTCGTCGGTCGAGTTCACCACCCGCGCGGCGACCAACACCCTCGTCACCCGGTTCTCCATCCCGGACAGCGCGGGCGGCGGCGGGATCGACGCCACGCTGAACGTCTACGTCGACGGCACGTTCCTCAAGGCCATCGACCTGACCTCGCACTACGCGTGGCTCTACGGCGCCGAAACCGGCCCGGGCAACTCCCCGGGCGCCGGCCCGCGCCACATTTACGACGAGGCCAGCGCCATGCTCGGCACCTCCGTGGCCGCCGGCCACAAGATCAAGCTGCAGAAGGACGCGGCGAACACCACGAACTACGCGATCGACTTCGTCAACTTCGAGCAGGCGACCGCGCAGGCCAACCCCGACCCGGCCCACTTCGCCGTGCCCGCCGGGTTCACCCAGCAGGACGTGCAGAACGCCCTCGACAAGGTCCGGCAGGACCCGACGCTCACCGGTGTTTACCTGCCCGCCGGGGCCTACGCGCTGTCGAGCAAGCTGAACGTCTACGGCAAGGCCGTCACGGTCACCGGGGCCGGGCCGTGGTTCACCAAGTTCTCCGCGCCTTCGGGCCAGGAGAACAGCGACATCGGCATCGACGTGCAGTCGAGCGCGAACGGGTCGACGTTCAGCGGGTTCGCGGTGTTCGGGAACTACACCTCCCGCATCGACGGCCCCGGCAAGGTGTTCAACCTGACCAACGTGGCCAACCTGACGATCGACAACATCTGGGTGGAGCACCAGGTGGTCATGGTCTGGGGTACCAACGTGGACAACACCACGATCAAGAACTCCCGGATCCGCGACACCTTCGCCGACGGCGTCAACCTCACCAACGGCAGCACCGGCAACCACGTCGTCAACGACGAGGCCCGGTCCACCGGCGACGACAGCTTCGCGCTGTTCGCCGCCACGGACATCAACGCGGGCAACCAGTACGACAACGTGTTCGAGAACCTGACCGCGCTCACCCCGTGGCGCGCGGCCGGGCTGGCGGTGTACGGCGGGTACAACAACACCTTCCGCAACCTCTACATCGCGGACACGCTGACCTACGCGGCGATCACGATCAGCTCGCTCGACTTCGGCTACCCGTTCCTCGGGTTCGGGCCGCAGCCGACGACGGTCCAGAACGCCTCGCTCGTCCGGGACGGCGGCCACTTCTGGGGCCAGCAGACCTTCCCGGCGATCTGGCTGTTCTCCGCGTCCAAGGAGTTCCGGGGCATCCGGGTGTCCGATGTGGACATCCAGAGCCCGACCTACAGCGGCATCATGTTCCAGACCAAGTACGACGGCACCACGCCGGAGCACCCGGTCGAGGACACCGTGCTGGCGAACGTGTCGATCACCGGCGCCCATCGCAGCGGGGACGCCTTCGACGCGAAGTCCGGGATCGGCATCTGGGCCAACGAGCTGCCGGAACCGGGGCAGGGCCCGGCCGTCGGCTCGGCGACCTTCACCGGCCTCACGCTGAGCGACAACGACCAGGACATCCGCAACACGACGTCCACCTTCACCATCAACCGCAGCTGAAGCACCCGCACGCGGGCCCGCCGGGAAGCCGTTCCCGGCGGGCCCGCCCCGTGCCAGGATGGCGCTGGAGGTGGTCGGCGTGCGGATCCTGGTCACGGGCGGCACCGGTCGGCTCGGCTCGGCGGTGGTGACGCGGCTGCGCGCGGCGGGGGAGGAGGTCCGCGTGCTCAGCCGGCGTCCCGGACCGGACGTCGTCCGCGGCGACCTGCGGACCGGCCGCGGCATCGACAGCGCGGTGGCCGGGACCGACGTCGTCGTCCACTGCGCCACCGACTACGTCGGGCGCGAAGCAGCGCTCGCGCGCACCCTGGTCGAGGCCGCGCGCTGGGCCGGCGTGCCGCACCTGGTGTACGTCTCGATCGTCGGCGTCGACCGCGTGCCGCTCGGCTACTACCGGGCCAAGCACGAGACCGAAGAGCTCGTCGCCGCTTCGGGACTGCCGGTCACGATCCAGCGCGCCACCCAGTTCCACGGCCTCGTCCGCGGCCTGCTGGCGGGCGCGTCCCGGCTGCCGGTGGTGCCGGTGCCGCGGATCTCCTTCCAGCCGGTGGACGTCCGCGACGTGGCGAGGCGGCTCGCGGACCTCGCGCTGGCCGACCCGGCAGGCCGCGCGCCGGACTTCGGCGGCCCGGAGATCCTCGCGGCGGCGGAGCTGGCGGAGGCGGTCGGCGAGGCGAGCGGCCGACGTCGGCGGATCGTGCCGGTGACCGTGCCGGGCGAGGCGTTCCGGGCCTACGCCGGTGGCGGCCACCTGGCGCCCGGCCACCGCGACGGCGAGATCACCTTCCGGCAGTACCTGGCCGAGCGAGCCGCTCACGGAGCACCGGTCCATCGCGACGATTCTTGACCACCTGCCCGCATAGGTCATATGTTTGGTGGGCTTCGCGGCCCGTTTTCCGCCCACGCCGAACGGATGACCCATGCCGGAACTGCCTCTCCCGCCGTCGCGGCGGACCTTCCTCAAGCTCGGTGGCGCGGTCGGCGCCGGCGTGGCGCTGGGTGGCCTGCATCCCTTTACTGCCAACGCGGAGGTCGTGCGTCCGACGTCGGAGGCGCTGGTCCCCGCCGGACCGGCGACCACGCTGTGGTACCCGTCGCCCGCGAGCGAGGACAAGATCATCCAGGAGGGGCTGCCGATCGGCAATGGTCGGATCGGTGCCCTCGTCGGTGGCGATCCCGCCGCCGACTTCCTCTACCTGGCCGACGCGTCCCTGTGGACCGGCGGGCCGAACGACGTCCTCCAGGACGACGGCCAGTTCCCCTACGAGACGGAGAAGTTCGGCACGCTCGGCCTGCTCGCGAAGCTGCGGATCGCCGTCCCGGCCCACACCGGCGTGACGGACTACCGGCGCACGCTCGACCTGAGCAACGGCCTGGTCGTGATCACCTACCGGCACCAGGGTGTGCAGTACCGCCGCGAGTACTTCGCGAGCCACCCCGACGACGTCGTGGTGATCCGGCTCAGCGGCGGGCCCGTCACCGGGTCGGTGGTCCTGGAACCCACCCGCGGCGAGCCGCCGGCCGGCGCGGGCGCCTTCACCGGCGCGTTCGCCAACGGCCTGAAGTACGCGTGCACGGTCGCCGGCGGGACCGCGTTCAGGGGCAGCGACGTCGTCATCGTGGTCAGCGGCGGCACGAACTACGTGCCCGACGCGGCGCGGAAGTTCCTCGACGCTTCGCTGGACCCGCTGGCCCTGGCGAAGCGGAAGGCGGCCGCCGCACTGGCCGCCGGTGGTGGTGCCCTGCGCGCCACGCACGTCGCCGACTACCGGCGGCTGTACGACCGGATGAGCGTGGACCTCGGCCAGTCGCCGCCGGCGAAACGGGCGCTCGACACGTGGTCGCGGCTGGTCGCCCGCCACGACGACCCGGCGACGGCCGATCCGGAGCTGGAGGCGAGCTACCTGCAGTTCGGCCGCTACCTCACCATCACCGGCTCGCGCGACGGCCTGCCGATGGGCCTGCAGGGCCTCTGGCAGAACACCAACACCCCGGACTGGATGAGCGACTACCACACCGACATCAACGTCCAGATGAACTACTGGCTGGCCGACCGCGCGGCGCTGCCCGGGAGCTTCACTGCCCTGGCCGACTACTGCCTCGCGCAGCTTCCCGTGTGGACGGACACCACGAACCGGCTGTTCAACGACCCGAGGAACCGCTTCCGCAACACGAGCGGGAAGGTCGGCGGCTGGGCGGTCGCGTTCTCCACCAACATCTACGGCGGCTCCGGCTGGTGGTGGCACCCCGGCGGTAACGCCTGGCTGTGCAACTCGCTGTGGGACCACTACGCCTTCACCCAGGACAAGGCCTACCTCGCGCGGATCTACCCGCTGCTCAAGGGGGCGTGCGAGTTCTGGGCGGCTCGGCTGGTCCCGATGACCGTCGACGGCCGCGAGGTGCTGGTCGACGACCACGACTGGTCGCCGGAACACGGGCCGCAGGACACCCGCGGGATCACCTACGCGCAGGAGATCGTGTGGGACCTGTTCGAGCACTACCGCGAGGCGGTCGCGGTCCTCGGCCGCGACCGCGCGTACGGCGACCGGATCGGTGGCCTGCAGCGGCGGCTGTACCTGCCGAAGGTGAGCCCGGTGACCGGCTGGCTCGAGGAGTGGATGTCGCCGGACAACCTCGGCGAAACCACCCACCGGCACCTGTCGCCGCTGATCGGGTTGTTCCCGGGCGACCGCATCGCCGCCGGCACGGCGCCGCCGGAACTGCTCGACGGCGTGCGGGCGCTGCTGGTCGCGCGCGGGATGGACAGCTACGGCTGGGCGACGGCGTGGCGCTCGGCGTGCTGGGCGCGGCTGAAGGACGCCGGCCGCGCGTACCAGCTGCTGCTCACGGTGCTGCGGCCGTCGGTGGCCAACGGCAACGGGACCGCCCCGAACTTCTTCGACATGTACAGCCAGGGCAGCTACACGATCTTCCAGATCGACGCGAACCTCGGCGCCCCCGCCGCGATGATCGAGATGCTGGTCCACTCCCGGCCCGGCGTCGTGGAACTGCTGCCGGCGCTGCCCGCCGCGTGGGCCGCCTCGGGCCGGGTGACCGGCATCGGGGTCCGCGGCGGGTTCGAGCTGGACCTCGAGTGGCGCGCCGGAAAGGTCACCCGGGCCGTGCTCCGCAGCGTCGGCGGGACGCGCACCGAGGTCCGGGCGGGTGAGTGGCGGCGGACCGTGGCCCTGCGGCCCGGCACGTCGGTGACGGTCCGGCCTGGTTGAGGCGCCGCCGGTCGCGGCCCGGCGCGGTCTTCGCGAAGATCGGCGCAGACCTGACCGACCGGGAGGAGCGCACACGATGATCCGCTGGGCGACGTTCGACTGCTTCGGCACGCTGGTGGACTGGCGGCACGGCATCGCCACCGGCATCGAGCTGCTCTTCCCCGGCCGCGGCGCCGGGCTCCTGGAGGTCTACAACCGGTTCGAGCCGCAGGTGCAGGCGGAAACGCCGGTGCGGCGCTACCGGGAGGTGCTGGCCGAGTCCCTGCGCCGGACCGCCGCCGAAGCCGGCCTGGAGCTGGGGCCCGACGACGCGTCCGTGCTCGGGACCGGGCTGCCGTACTGGCCGGTCTTCCCGGACACCCGGGCGGCGCTCGCCGGGTTGCGGGCGGCGGGCTGGCGGCTCGCGCTGCTGACCAACTGCGACCGCGACCTCATCGGCGAGACCCAGCGGCGGCTCGCGGTGCCCGTCGACGCGATCGTGACTGCGGAAGACGCCGGCGAGTACAAGCCCGGCCACGGCCCCTTCCGGCGGTTCGCCGCCGCCTTCGAGGCCACCCCGGCGAACTGGGTGCACGTCGCCCAGAGCCACTTCCACGACATGGTGCCGGCCCAGGCCCTGGGCATCCCGCGGGTGTGGGTCAACCGCCACGACGACCCGCACGACCCGGCCGTGGCCGACGCGGTCCTGCCCGGGCTGGCCGGCCTGCTCCCGGTCGTCGAGCGGGTCCACGCCGCGGCCCGCTGACCGCCCTCACACCGGCCGCACCCGGGCTCGGCGGCCGCCGGACAACGCGGCCCACCACGACCGCGCCGGCCGCCGCTCCTTCGCGGCCCGCACCAGCGGCGCCGGGGGCTGCCCGGTCCGGTAGTCCATCTCGACCTGCACCCAGTCGTAGATCCAGTCGCCTCGCATGGCGGCTCCTTTCCTCGTGGGCTTCACGGTCGTCCTGAGGTGCGGGCGCCCGCATCGGGTGATCACGCACTTGCCGGGCGGCGGACCCCTTACCCCGCGGCCGTTCGTTATCGTGGCCGGGTGGTGGCGACGACGTTCCTGTTCGTGCCCGGTGACCGGCCCGAACGCTTCGACAAGGCCCTCGCCGGTGGCGCCGACGTCGTGATCCTCGATCTGGAGGACGCCGTCGCGCCCGCGGCCAAGGACTCGGCGCGTGCCTCCGTGGACGAGTGGCTGGCGAGCCATCGCGCGCTGGTCCGGATCAACGCACCGGGCACACCGTGGTTCGGCGCGGACGCCGCCCTGGTGGCGGCGCGGGGCGTCCCCGTGATGGTGCCGAAGGCCGAGAACCCCGGGGTGCTCGCCGGGTTCCGCGAGGTGGTGGCCCTCGTCGAGACGGCGGCCGGGGTGGAACGCGCCGGCGAGCTGGCCGCGGTGCCGTCGGTGACCCGGCTGGCGTTCGGCAGCATCGACCTCGCCGCCGAGCTCGGCGTCGACCCGGAAGACCGCGAGCCGTTCGCCTACGCGCGCTCGCGCCTGGTGATCGCCTCGGCGGCGGCCGGCCTCGCGCCGCCGGTGGACGGCGTCACGACGAACGTGGGCGACGACGCCGGGCTCGAAGCCGACGTCCGGTACGCGCGCCGCCTGGGGTTCGGCGGCAAGTTGTGCATCCACCCGCGTCAGGTGCCCGTGGCCCGGGCGGCGTTCGCCCCGGCGGAG
Organism: Amycolatopsis sp. NPDC004625; assembly: GCF_040609695.1. Taxonomy (NCBI): domain Bacteria; kingdom Bacillati; phylum Actinomycetota; class Actinomycetes; order Pseudonocardiales; family Pseudonocardiaceae; genus Amycolatopsis; species Amycolatopsis sp. NPDC004625. The sequence goes on along the minus strand of NZ_JBEXKX010000057.1, from coordinate 38,822 downwards.
GCCGAACGCGAGTGGGCCCGGCGGGTCGTGACGGCGGGTCCCGGGGTGTCCGTTGTGGACGGCCGGATGGTGGACGAACCGGTGCGGGCCCGCGCCCGCCGCATCCTCGGCGAGTGAGGCGCTACACGGCTCCCTGACGCCGCAACGCCGCCCCGTCGAAGCCGAACTCCGCCAGGACCGCGTCCGTGTGCTCGCCCAGCGCCGGTACCGCGGCCATCCGCGGCGCCCGGCCGGCGACGGTGATCGGCGGCAGCGTCGCCTGAACCGGCCCGCCCGGCGTCGGCACCTCGGCGAACCGGTCGCGCGCGGTGAGCTGCGGGTGGGCCAGGACGTCCGGGAGCTCGCGGCGGCGGGCGTGCGCGATCCGGCCCGCCCGCAGGCGCTCCTCCAGCTCGGCGCCGGTCAGCGTGGCGAAGACCGCGTCGATTCCGGTCTCCAGCGCGGCCCGGTTCGCCACCCGCGCGCTGCCGGTGGCGAACCGCTCGTCGGTGACCCAGTCCGGGCGGGCGACGGCGTGCTCGCAGAACGCCGCCCACTCGCCGTCGTTCTGCACCGCCAGCACCAGCTCGGTGCCGTCGCCCGCGGCGAAGGTGCCGTACGGCGCGATCGCCGCGTGGCTGGTGCCGGTCCGCGGGGGCGGTGTCCCGCCGTAACCCGCGTAGTACAAGGGAAAGCCCATCCACTCGACCAGCGAGTCGAACAGGCTGACCTCCAGCTCGGTGCCGTGCCCGGTGCGCTCGCGGTCGTAGAGCGCGGACAGGATGCCGGAGAAGGCGTACATGCCCGCGCCGATGTCGGCGGCGGGGATGCCGCTCTTGGCCGGCTCGGCTTCCGACCCCGTCACCGAAACCAGCCCGGCCTCCGACTGGATGAGCAGGTCGTAGGCCTTCGCGTCGCGGTACGGGCCGGTCGAGCCGTACCCCGACACCGAACAGGTGATCAGCCGCGGCCGCGTCGCGCGCAGGGCCGCGGCACCGAGCCCGAGCCGGTCCGCGACGCCGGGCGCGAAGTTCTGCACGAAGACGTCGGCCCGGTCCAGCAGCGCGGCCATCACCCCGGGTGCGGCGTCGCTCTTCAGGTCGAGCGTGACGCTCTCCTTGGACCGGTTGAGCCAGACGAAGTGGCTGGAGAGGCCGTACACGGTTTCGTCGTAGGCACGGGCGAAGTCACCGCCGCCCGGCCGCTCGATCTTGAGCACCCGGGCGCCGAGGTCGGCCAGGTGCCGGGTGGCCAGCGGCGCCGCGACGGCCTGTTCGCACGACACGACGGTGACGCCGTCGAGGGGCAGGGAAGGCATGGGCCGCATCCTGCCACCCCCGGTAAGAGCGGGCCGGATCCGCTGGAGTTTCGGGCAAAACCGTTGACGCTCCTTCGGACGGGCTTGCACTCTGAATCGGATCAGCTGACCCCCGCGACCGGCGAGCGAGGTACCCGATGGGCAGGGTGCGGCAGGCCGACATCGCCCGCGTGGCCGGGGTTTCCCAGGCGACGGTGTCGGTGGTGCTGGGCGGCAACCGCACCGGGGTCCGGCTGGCCGAGTCGACGCGGCTGCGGGTGCTGGAGACCGCCCGGCGCCTCGGGTACGCCGATCCGCTCGTGAAACGGCCGGCGTGCCACGACCTGTTCGGCATCCGCGCGGCCAGCCCGGCGTTCGAGGCGCACCAGCCGGTCCTGGCCGGCGTCGAGGCGGAGGCGGCCGCGCTCGGCAAGGACCTGATCATGTTCACCGGCCCGGGCCCGGCGCCGGTCCGCCGCACCCGGCTCGCCGACGGCTGCCTGTTCCTCGGCGAACCCGTCCCCGGCGAGCTGCTCGCCACCGGGTTCCCGGTCGTCCACATCGGACGCCGCACCGACCCCGGCGGCCGCGTGCCCTGCGTCGACGTGGACTACGCGTCGGCTTCGGCGGAGGTGCTCGTCCGGCTGGCCCGGGCGGGGCACCGGCGCATCCGCTACCTGCGCGAGCCGGCCGACACCGCGGCGGCCCGCGAACGCGAACGCGGGATCCGCACCGCGGCCGCCGGCCCGGACCCGGTGGTCCGCACCGACGGCACCGGCCTCGACGCGAGCGTGATCCGCGGTTGGCTCGACGAGGGCGTGACGGCCCTGGTGGTCGAGGAGGCGGTGTTCGCCGCGGCCCGGCGCGCGCTGACCGCGGCGGCGGTCACGGTCCCCGGCGACGTCTCCCTGGCGGTCCTGGGCCGCCCCCCGGCCGGGACGGCGGGCCCGGAGGTCAGCGGCTTCGAGGTGCCGCGGCGCGCGGTCGGGCGCGAAGCGGTGCGGCTGCTGGCATCGGTGGTGGACACGGGGGCAGGTGAGCACCGGCTGCTCACCTGCCCGCCGGTGCCGGGGGAGACGATCGCGCCGGTCGCGTGAGCCTCGGCTCAGCCGGTGACCGGAAAGCCCGTCGCGCCGGTCGCCTGAGCCCGGCTCAGCCGGTGACCGGGGTCAGCAGGACCGCGTACTTCGGGTTCCGCTGCGTCGTCGTGCCGTGCTTGAGTTCCGCGGTCGCCGCGATCTGACCGTTGTCGTTGATGGCCCAGGCCGCCTCGATCGTGACGCCCGCGTCCGCCGGGATCAAGGCGTCGAGGTCGGTGCGGACGCCGTCGCGGTACACCCAGCCGCGGCGGCCGTCGCCGACCACGGTGCCGGCGCGGTTGATCGCGAACGCCGTGCCGGAGGTCGTGGCGCCGAGGTCGGGCCAGAGGTCGGTCACCCTGCCGTTCGCGAACAAGACCGGGTGGCGCGGGGCGAACTCGTCGCCGTCGAACCCCGCCGCGCCCACCGCGACCCCCGAGGCGTTCATGGCGTGCGCCTCCGACCACGTGCTGCCGGCGAGGTTCCCCAGCGGCACCACGGTCCCGTCCCGCCACACCACGGCCTCGGCCTGGTGCGTGTCGGCCGTCGGGGACGCCACCCCCAGCACCTGGCCGTCCTGGCCGATGCCGAACGCCTCGGCGGCCGCGCCGCCGGGCAGGTGGGGCAGGATCGTCGTGACGCCGTTCCGGTACAGCCACGCCTGGCCGGTGTCCAGGCCGCTGCCGGCGATCCGGCCGGCGTTGTCGATCGCCACGGCCCGCACTTCCTGGTCGCCGGGGAGCGGGACGTCCAGGGCGGTCGGCTTGCCGTCCCGCCACAGCACCGCCTCGGTCCGGATCGGGAAGTTCAGGTGCGCGGCGCCGACCACGGTGTCGCTGTCGTTCAGGCCGAACGCCTCGGTCGCCGCGGCCAGGTCCGGATCGGTGGTGTCGAGGCCGGGCAGGGCGGTGAGCTGCGCGGGGCTGGTGCCGAGGTAGGCCGTCTGGCCGCTGAGCCCGCGGAAGGTCCCCAGGCCGGCGGTGTGTCCGGCCGCGTTGACGCCGAACGGCTGGTTGCCGAACGGCAGGTTCGTCGAGCCGATGAAGGTGACGGTGTAGTGCACGGGCGCGGCCGCCGGTACCGGCGGCGCCGCCACGAAGGCGAGCGCCGCCGGGATCAGGCCGAGCGCCTTGGCGAATCTCGTTACCACGTCTGCACTCCTGTTCTGGTGGAAACACGAGGACAGCGGGAAATACGCGACTTGGTTACGGGATCACCGGGCTACGGCCGCATTCACGGAATCCAGATGATCAGGTCGGTCGAGAAGATGCCGTTGTCGCAGTAGTACGACGGCCACCGACCCTGCCGGTACCCGGTTTCGCCGACGGCGACGCACTGGACCTCGCCGCGGATTCCCCCGCCGAAGGTCTGGTACAGCGCCCAATGCCCCGCCTTGGCCTGCTGGGACGTCTTGGCGGGCAACGGATCGGCGGCGGCCGGAACGGCCGCGGCCGGCGACCCCAGTGCGGCCACGGTGGACGCGATGATCAGCAACTTTTTCATGAGACCCCCTCATGGACGGCAGCGGAATGCTGCGTACGCGACCGAGTATGGCCCCGCCGGAATTCACCGGCCACCACAAAAAACGGTGCCACTCGGATGGAGCAAGGGGGTGAATGATCTGTTTACGGGCCATTCCATCGTGAAATCGGCAATTTTGCCGCTTCCCGGCGGCAATTGCCGGACCCGGCCCAGGCGCCGGGCCCGCGACCGTCCCAGCAGGCGCGCAGCCAGCGCACCCGGCCATCCGGGTGATAGGAATGGCCGGTGACCGACACGAACCTGATCGAAGCCGCCGCGGCCGAGGCCGTCACGCTGACCAGCGAGCTCATCCGCATCGACACCACCAACACCGGTGACCCCGACACCCTGGTCGGGGAGCGGACGGCGGCCGAGTACGTCGCGGAGAAGCTGACCGACGCCGGGTACGAGATCACCTACGTCGAGTCGGGCGGGAAGAACCGGCACAACGTCTTCGTGCGCCTCGAGGGCGCCGATCCGGGCCGGGGGGCGCTGCTGATCCACGGGCACCTCGACGCCGTGCCCGCCGACGCCTCGGAGTGGTCGGTCCACCCCTTCTCCGGCGCGATCCAGGACGACTACGTCTGGGGCCGGGGCGCGGTCGACATGAAGGACATGTGCGGGATGGCGCTCGCGCTGGCCCGCCACTACAAGCTGAACAACGTCGTGCCGCCGCGTGACCTGGTCTTCGCGTTCCTGGCCGACGAGGAGGCCGGCGGCCAGTACGGTGCCCAGTGGCTGGTCGAGAACCGGCCGGAGCTGTTCGAAGGCGTCACCGAGGCGATCAGCGAGGTCGGCGGGTTCTCCATCACGCTCAAGGACGACGTCCGCGCCTACCTCATCGAGACGGCGGAGAAGGGCATCCGCTGGATGAAGCTGCGCGTGCGCGGCACCGCCGGGCACGGCTCGATGATCCACCGCGACAACGCCGTCACCAAGCTCTCCGAGGCCGTCGCGAAGCTCGGCAACCACCGGTTCCCGCTCGTGCTCACCGACTCGGTCAAGGAGTTCCTCGCCGGTGTCACCGAGATCACCGGCTGGGACTTCCCGGAGGACGACCTCGAAGGCTCGGTCGCCAAGCTGGGCAACATCTCCCGGATGATCGGCGCGACCCTGCGCGACACCGCCAACCCGACCATGCTCACCGCCGGGTACAAGTCGAACGTCATCCCGTCGGTCGCCGAGGCCGCCGTGGACTGCCGCATCCTGCCGGGGCGGCTGGAGGCGTTCGACCGCGAGCTCGACGAGCTGCTCGGCCCCGACATCGAGAAGGAGTGGATGGAGCTGCCGCCGGTCGAGACGACCTTCGACGGCGCGCTCGTGGACGCGATGACCGCCGCGGTGCTGGCCGAGGACCCGGGCGCGAAGACGCTGCCGTACATGCTTTCCGGCGGCACCGACGCGAAGTCCTTCCAGCAGCTCGGCATCCGCAACTTCGGCTTCGCGCCGCTCAAGCTGCCGGCCGACCTGGACTTCTCGGCGCTGTTCCACGGTGTCGACGAGCGGGTCCCGGTGGAGGCGCTGAAGTTCGGCACCCGGGTGCTCGACCGGTTCCTGCGCACGTCCTGATGACCGGGTTCGCGCTCGCCGACGGCACGCTCCTGCAGGTCATCCGCCGGGGCGACCCGGCGGCGCCGGTGACCGTGGTGTTCGTCCACGGCTACGCGCTCGACCAGCGCAGCTGGGGCCGGATCGCCCCGCTGGTACCGGACGCGGCGGGCGGGCCGGTGGCCGTGCTGACCTACGACCAGCGCGGCCACGGCGGATCGGGACGGGCGCGGCGCGGCACCGCCACGATGGCGCAGCTCGGCGACGACCTCGCCGAGCTGCTGGCGCGCGAGGTGCCCGAGGGCCGGGTGGTGCTGGTCGGGCACGACATGGGCGGCCTGACGATCATGTCGCTGTCCCAGCGCCACCCGGAGCTGTTCGCCGCCCGGGTGTCCGGGCTGGTCCTGCTGGCGACGTCGTCGGGCACGCTCGCCACCGAGGTGTCGGCGGCCTGGCCGAGCGCGCTGGGGAAGCTGGCCCGCGACCTCGAGACGGTGCTCGGCTCGAAGGTCTTCGGCGTCGTGCGCGAGCGCACCAGCCGCGCGGTCAGCGCGGGCCTGCGCTGGTGGCTGTTCGGCGACGACCCGGACCCGGAGCTGGTCGAGCTGACGGTGAAGATGATCCGCGGCAACTGGCCGCACACCGTCTCGCTGTTTCGGCCGGCGTTGGACGCCTACGCGCGCGAAGCGGCCTTGGCGCAGGTGAGCGGCCTGCCGGTGACGGCGATCGTGGGGGAGCGGGACCGGATCGTGCGCGCCTCGGACGTCGAGCAGTGGGTCCGCGGCCTCGACGCCGGGACGGCGGTGGTGCTGCCCGGCGTCGGGCACGTCGTGCCGCTGGAGGCTGCGGCCCAGGTGCTGCCGCGGGTGGTCGCGCTGGTCAACGCGAGCCACCGGCGCTGAGGCGGCCCGCGGCCAGGAACATCGGCACCGCCACGAACAGCCGGTCCTCGCGGGCCCGGGTGGCCTGTTCGTCCAGTCAGGCGCCGTCGCCGCCGAGGTTGGCGAGCACCGGCAAGGCGGCCGCGTCCGTCCACACCAGCGTGCGGACCTCCACGGTGACGTCCGTGAACCCGTTGTCCAGCAACAGGTTCCGGTACCTCCGCGCGATGCGCGGGTGGGGCATGCCGTCCGCGCGGGCGTGGACGATCGAGCGGGTGCGGGCCGGGTCGCCGGAGTCGATCACGATGGTGTCCCAGTCCTGGCCGGTGAGCACCGCCCGGCCGCCCGGGGCCAGGACGCGGCGGGCTTCGGCCACCGCGAGCGCGGGTTCGGGCACGACGTGGAGGACCTTGTCGGCGCGGTAGCCGGTGACCGAGCCGTCGCCGAGGGGCAGCGCGGTGGCGTCGGCGACGTGGAATTCGCCGGCGGGCCAGCGCCCGGCCGCGACCGAGACCATGGCCGGATCGGCGTCGACGCCGATGGCCCGGACCCCGCGGGCGGCCAGCTCCCCGACGGCCCGCCCGCTGCCGCAGCCGACGTCGACCACGACGTCACCGAGCCCTTCGTAGGTGCGTTCTCGCAGGTGGACGGCTTGCGGGCGGTCGTCGAGGGCGTCGAGGAGCGTGAGCAAGGTGGACATGCGGCCCATCCTGCGACTTAATGCCGGGATGAAGTCAATCGGCGAGGTGGCGGCCCGGCTCGGGCTGCCGGCCCATGTGCTGCGCTTCTGGGAGGCCGAAGGGCTGCTGACCCCGGCCCGCGTGGGGACCCGGCGCCGCTACACCGAGGCGGACCTGCGCCGCGTCGCCGCGATCCTGGTCGCGAAGGAAGCCGGGTTCGAGCTCGCCGACATCCGGACGATGCTGACCGCCCGGTCCGCGGCGGACCGGGCGGCGATGGCGGCCCGGCAGCGGGAGCTGTTGCGCGCCCGGATCGCGCGGGCGCAGGCCGCGCTCGAGCTGCTGGACGGCGACTGCCCGCACGACGACCTCATGACGTGCCCGAACTTCTGGGGCCTGCTGGCCGAGCGCCTGCGCCGACAAGAAGCGAGTTCTTGACAACTTCTCTGTTCGGCTGGATGCTGGGCGCATGTTTCCCGTGGCGGTGATCGAGGACGCGGCGGCGGCCGAGGTGTCTCTGGACCCGGTCCGGGCCCGGCTGCTGGCCGAACTGGCCGAGCCGGCGTCGGCGACCATGCTCGCCGCCCGCATCGGCCTGCCGCGCCAGAAGGTCAACTACCACCTGCGGGCGCTGGAAAGCCACGGCCTGGTGGAACTGGTCGAGGAGCGCCGCAAGGGCAACGTCACCGAGCGGATGATGCGGGCGACGGCCGCCTCCTACGTCATCTCGCCGGCGGCGCTGGCCGCGGTCCAGCCGGACCCGGCCCGCTCGCCGGACCGGCTCTCGGCGCGGTGGCTGCTCGCCGTCGCCGGACGGCTGGTGCGCGACGTCGGACTGCTGATCACCGGCGCGGCGAAGGCCCAGCAGCGCGTCGCCACCTTCGCCCTCGACGGCGAGGTGCGGTTCGCCTCGGCCGCCGACCGGGCCGCGTTCGCCGAGGAGCTCACGGCCGCCGTCACGGCGCTGGTGGGGAAGTACCACGACGAAACGGCCGAGAAGGGCCGCCCGCACCGGGTGGTCGTCGCCGTGCACCCGAGCGTCCCCGAGGAGTCCTGACGTGGGCCACGAGTTCGAACTGACCGACGTCGCCGAAACCGGGGCGACGCCGGAACAGGTGTGGGAAGCGATCGCGACCGGCCCCGGCATCGACTCGTGGTTCATGGGCCGCAACGAGGTCGACGGCGGCCCCGGCGGCACGGTCCGCGGCGCCTTCGGCGGCTACCGGCCGGAGTACGGCATCAGCGCGTGGGAGCCGCCCGGGAAGCTGGCCTACGGCAGCGGGACCGCGCCGGACGGACGGCGGATCGCCTACGAGTTCCTCGTCGAGGGCCGCGACGGCGGCAGTTCGGTCATCCGGTGCGTCACCAGCGGTTTCCTGCCCGGCGACGACTGGGAGGACGAGTTCGAGGCGATGACCGCGGGCGGCGCGCTGTTCTTCCGCACCCTGGTCGAGTACGTGACGCACTTCGCGGGCCGCACCGCCGTACCGGTGACGGCGTTCGGGCCGCCGGTGGGGGACTGGGACCGGGCGTGGGGGCGGCTCGGCGAGGCGCTCGGCCTGCCCGCGCGGCCCGCGGAAGGCGACCGCGTCCGGCTCGGCGGGGAGGGCGTCGTGTACCTCGTGAACGACCAGGCCGTGGGCGTGCGGACCGAGGACGCGATGTTCCGGTTCCTGCGCGGCTTCCGGGGGCCGATGGTGGCGTCCCACCACCTGTTCGCGCCGGGCACCGACCCCGGGACCGAGGAGAAGACCTGGGGCGACTGGCTGGACCGCGTGGCCGGCTAGGTCGGCAGGGCGCCGGGCAGGCTCTGGGCCGTCTTCTTGCGGCGCAGCCAGACCCGGCGCGTGCCGTCGGCGTAGAGCCGCACGGTGCGCAGTTCCCAGCCCGCGAACTCCGCGTGGATGGAGAGCTGGGTCGCCGCCGCACGCCGGGACACGCCCGGGGGGAGGTGCAGGCGGCGGTACTCCCAATCCCCTTCGACCACCGCCTCGCTGACCGTCGTCATGGCGGGATCACCTGGGTCCCTTCTCCGGCGGCCGAGCCGACGATCACCCGGCCGCTCTTCTCGTCCACCCCGACCGAGTCCGGCTGGCGCACGGTGGGGAACCGGTACTTCTCGACGGGCTCGCCGCCGCGGACGTCGAACCCGGCGACTTCGTTGCGCTCGGTGAGCGTCACCCACGCCAGGCTCCGCTGCGCGTCGTAGGCGATCCCGTACGCGCCGCCGGGCACCGGGTAGCGCTGCTTCAGGATCAGCGGGCCGGCCGAGAACGCCAGCAGCGCCCCCGCCCGCGCGTCGGTCACCAGCACCCGGCCGTAGGAGTCCGCGACGACGTTCGCGGCGCCGTCGCCCGCGCGCAGGCCCTCGTTGACCTTCCCGGCGGTGACGTCGACGGAGAACACCGCGGTCCGCAGCCGGTCCAGCACCACGACCCCGCTGCCGGTGTCGACCACGTCGTCGGCGCTGTAGAGCTGCCCGCCGATCGTCCGCGCCGGCCCCGCCGCCGGCAGCACCCGGATGTCCTTCGCCGCCCCCATCGCGACCAGCCGGTCCGGCCCGTAGGCGATGCTCGACGCCGGCTGCCCGCCGGTCTTCGTCTCGGTCAGCTTCCGGTCCGGCAGCGTCAGCTGCTGCACCACACCCGGCCCGGGCTCGGCGATCTCGACCCGCCCCGGCGACACCGTCAGCCGGGAAGCAGTGCCGTATAACGGCATATTCACCGGGGCTGACGCGGGCGCGTTCAAGTCGTACAGCCGCAGCGCCGGCGGCGAAGAAACCGCAACGACGAGGGTGGACGTCGTCGGCTCCACCGCGACGGCCGAGACCGTGCCGTCGCCGAGCACCCGGCCGGCCGGCTTGACGGTCACCGCGGGGGAGACGGCCGGGCGTGCGGCGGTCGGGTTCGCCACGATCTGCAGGTCGTCGGAGGTCGACTTGGCCGAAGAGCAACCCGAGAGCGCGAGGGCACCGGCGAGCGGGAGCGCGATCCACGACACGGCGGCGAGCCGACGCACGTTGCGGCCTCCAGTTGTCCCTCGGCGGGCGGTCTTCACCAGCATGCTCCTTGATCCCCGTGCCGTCACGTGCGTGTCACCGAACAGACACCTGGCGCTCACCGCGGCCAGCGTTCGGGGTAGCCGACCTCGATCGCGCTGACGTCGTCGAGCGCGGACCGGATGGCGGGCGGCAGGGTGATGTCCTCGGCCGCCAGTGAGCCGGTGAGCTGGCCGGTGTCCCGGGCGCCGACGACCGGGGCGACGACGCCGGGCCGGTCGCGGACCCAGGCCAGGGCGACCGCCAGCGGCGACGTGCCGAGCCCGTCGGCCGCGGTGGCGACGGCCTGCACGATCCGGGCGGCGCGGTCGGTGCGGTGGTGTTCGACGTAGCCGGCGTAGGCGCTGTTCGCGCCGCGGGAGTCGGCGGGCGTGCCGGTGCGGTACTTGCCGGTGAGGACGCCGCGGCCGAGCGGCGCCCAGGGCAGCAGCCCGATGCCGTGGTGGGCGGCCGCGGGCACGACCTCGCGGTCGACCCCGCGCTCGAGCAGCGAGTACTCGACCTGGGTGGAGACGAGCGGTGCGCCGGCCGGGGCGCCCGTGGCGGCGGTGGCCAGCTGCCAGCCGGCGTAGTTCGAGACGCCGACGTAACGGACCTTTCCGCTGGTCACGGCGTGTTCGAGGGCGGAGAGCGTCTCGGCGAGGGGAACGCAGTCGTCCCAGGCGTGCAGCTGCCAGAGGTCGATGTGGTCGGTGCCGAGCCGCTTGAGCGAGCCATCGAGCGCGGTGAGGAGCGCGCCGCGGGAGGCGCCGCCGCCGAACGGGCCTTCGGTGCGCCGGGCGACCGCCTTCGTGGCGAGGACGACGTCTTCGCGGGGCACGAGGTCGCCGAGCAGGGAGCCGAGCACCCGTTCGCTCTCGCCCTCGCCGTAGATGTCGGCCGTGTCCACCAGGGTGCCGCCGGCGTCGACGAAGGCGACCAGCTGGCTGGCGGCCTCCTCCGCGTCCGTGTCGCCACCCCAGGTCATGGTGCCGAGCGCCATCCGGGAGACGCGCAGTCCCGAGCGGCCGAGCAGTCGCTTTTCCACGACCGCCGAGCCTAGTGGGCTGCCCCGTCCGGAGGAGACCAAGGTGAGTCGTGTCGCGATCATGGCCCCCCGTTAGGGTCTGGCCCCGTGCGACTCGGACTGAATCTGGGCTACTGGGGCACGGGGAGCGACCCCGCGCAGCCGGCCTTGGCGAAACACGCGGAGGACCTGGGGTACGCGGTCGTGTGGGCGGCGGAGGCCTACGGCTCGGACGCGGTCACCGTGCTGACCTGGATCGCGGCGCGGACGTCGCGGATCGACGTCGGGTCCGCCGTGCTGCAGATCCCGGCGCGCACGCCGGCGATGACGGCGATGACCGCCGCGACCCTCGACACGCTCTCGGGCGGCCGGTTCCGGCTCGGCCTGGGCGTGTCCGGCCCCCAGGTGTCCGAGGGCTGGCACGGCGTGCGGTTCGCCGCGCCGGTGGGCCGCACCCGCGAGTACGCCTCGATCGTGCGTTCGGCGTTGCGGCGCGAACGGGTGCGGTTCGAGGGTGAGCACTTCACGCTGCCGCTGCCGGACGGTCCCGGGAAGGCACTGCGGCTGACCGTCCGCCCGGCCCGCCGGCACATCCCGCTCTACCTGGCCGCGATCGGGCCGAAGAACCTGGAGCTGGCCGGGGAGATCGCCGACGGCTGGCTGCCGGTGTTCTTCTCGCCGTCGCACGCGGGGGAGCAGCTGGCCCACGTCCGGGCCGGTGCCGAGCGGGCCGGACGCAACCTGGACGGGTTCGAAATCGTCCCTTCTGTGCCGTTGGTCCCTGGCGACGACTGGCGGGCCTGCGCGGACGCGGTGCGCGGCTATGCGGCGCTCTACCTCGGCGGGATGGGGAGCAGGGAGAAGAACTTCTACAACCGGCTGGCGTGCCGGATGGGATTCGCGGCCGAGGCCGCCGAAGTGCAGGAGAAGTACCTGGCCGGTGACCGGGCGGGGGCGATGGCGGCGGTGCCGCCGGAGTTCCTCGACGCGACGTCGCTGCTGGGTCCGAAGGAACGGATCGCGGAGAAGATGAAGGAATACGCCGAAGCCGGCGTGACGACCCTGTCGGTGTCGCCGTACACCCCGGAGCCGGCCGCTGCCCTGCGGACCGCCGCCGAGGCGCTCGAGCTGGCGGGGGTGGCCTGACGTGGGGTGGTTCGAAGCACTCGTCCTGGGCCTGGTCCAGGGCCTGACCGAGTTCCTGCCGATCTCGTCGAGCGCGCACCTGCGGATCGTCGCGGCCCTGGCGGGCTGGGACGACCCGGGTGCGGCGTTCACCGCGGTCACCCAGATCGGCACCGAGCTGGCGGTGATCATCTACTTCGGGCCGAAGATCGGCCGGATCCTGCGGGCCTGGTTCTTTTCGCTGTACAAGGCGGAGTGGCGCCGCGACCCGGACGCCCGGCTGGGCTGGCTGATCATCGTCGGCTCGCTGCCGATCGTGGTGCTCGGGCTGCTGCTGCAGGACCAGATCGACAGCGCGTTCCGCGACCTGCGGATCACCGCGACCGTGCTGATCGTGTTCGGTGTGATCCTGCTGATCGCCGACCGGATCGGGAAGCAGGACCGCACGCTGGACGACCTGACCGTGCCGCACGGCCTCGGCTTCGGGTTCGCGCAGGCGCTGGCCCTCATCCCCGGCGTGTCCCGGTCGGGCGGCACGACGAGCGCCGGCCTGCTGCTGGGCTACACGCGGGCGGAGGCGGCGGAGTACTCGTTCCTGCTGGCGCTGCCGGCGGTGTTCGGCTCGGGCGTCTACAAGCTCAAGGACATCGGCTCCGGCAACGTGCCGGCCCAGTGGGGCCCGACGATCCTGGCCACGCTGGTCGCCTTCGGCGTCGGGTACGCGGTGATCGCCTGGCTGATGGCCTACATCAAGAAGCGCAGCTTCGTGCCGTTCGTGGTGTACCGGCTGGTGCTCGGGGTGCTGCTGTACGTGCTGATCTTCAGCGGCGTGCTGGACCCGAACGCGGGCCCGGTGGGGCACTGATCGCCGCCACGTAGGGTGGGAGCCGTGAGTACGGTCATTCTGCTCCGGCACGGCAAGTCGACGGCCAACGGCTCCGGCATCCTGGCCGGGCGCTCCCCGAAGGTCAACCTCGACGACACCGGCCGCGCCCAGGCGGAGAAGCTCGTCGAACGGTTCGACGGCGTGCCCCTCGCGGGGCTCGTCGTCTCGCCCATGCTGCGGTGCAAGCAGACGGTCGGCCCGCTGGCCGCCGCGCGCGGGCTGGAGAAGGTCGTCGAGCCCGGGCTGTCCGAAGTGGACTACGGCGACTGGACGGGCAAGGAGCTCAAGCACCTGGCGAAGGAGCCGCTCTGGCGCGTGGTGCAGGCGCACGCGTCGGCGGCGGTGTTCCCCGGCGGCGAGGGGCTCGCGGCGATGCAGGCGCGGTCGGTGGCGGCCGTCCGCGCCCACGACCGGCGGATCGCCGCCGAGCACGGCGACCACGCCGTCTGGCTGCTGTGCAGCCACGGCGACGTGATCAAGTCCATCCTGGCCGACGCGCTCGGCCAGCACCTGGACGCGTTCCAGCGGATCGTCGTCGACCCGGCGTCGGTCTCGGTGGTCCGGTACACCGAGACACGGCCGTTCGTCGTGCGCGTCAACGACCACGGCGGCGACCTGCGGGGCATCGTGCCGCCGGAACCGAAGCCGAAGCGGGGCAAGAAGGCCGGAAAAGACGGGGCGAGCGGCGACGCCGTGGTGGGCGGTAGCACGGGCCGGTGACCCCGGCCACCTCCGGAAAGCGCTGACGTCGGCACAGGTGGACCACGTAGGGTGGCGGGACCGAGTGCGTCTGTCCCCGACCAGGAGCCTGCCCCGATGATTTCGCCGGAGAACCCGTTCGCCGCACCCAGCGAGCTGCCCTACGCCCTGCCGCCCTTCGACCGGATCTCCGACGAGCACTACCGGCCCGCGTTGGAAGCCGGGCTGGCCGAGCACGCGGCGGAGATCGAGCAGATCGCGGCGCAGGACGCCGAGCCGACGTTCGAGAACACCATCGTGGCCCTCGAGCGCGCCGGCGAGCTGCTGGGCCGCGTGGCGAGCGTGTTCTACAACCTGGCCGGCTCCACCAGCACCGACGAGATCCAGGCCATCCAGGCCGAGTTCGCGCCGAAGCTGGCGGCTCACCACGACGCCATCCACCTGAACCCGCAGCTGTTCGCCCGGATCGACGCCCTGCACGCGCGGCGCGGCGAGCTCGGCCTGGACGAGGAGTCGCTGCGGCTGCTGGAACGCCGGCACACCGACTTCAGCCGGGCCGGCGCCGGGCTCGGCGCGGCCGAGCAGGCCCGCCTGCGCGAGCTCAACGAGCAGCTGTCCACCCTGCAGACGAAGTTCCAGCAGAACCTGCTCAAGGACACCAACGAGCTGGCCGTCGTCATCGCCGACCGCGCCGAGCTCGACGGTTTCGGCGAAGGCGCGATCGCCACCGCGGCCGAGGCGGCCACCGCCCGGGGCGAGGACGGCGGGTACGTGCTCACGCTGAGCCTGCCGACCAGCCAGGCGTCGCCGCTGGAGACCCTGCGCAACCGCGACGTGCGGGAGCGGATCCACGCGGCGTCGATGGCGCGGGGCAACCGCGGCAACGACTACGACAACAACACCGTCGTCGCCGAGATCGTGCGGCTGCGCGCGGAACGGGCCGCGCTCCTGGGCTACCCGGACCACGCCGCGTACGTCATCGCGGACGAGACGGCGAAGACCGCCGAAGCCGCCGTCGGGCTGCTGGAGCGGCTGGCGCCCGCGGCGGTCGCGAACGCCCGCGCCGAGGCCGCGGAGCTGCAGCAGCTGCTCGAGGCCGACGTGCCGGGCGCGCAGCTGCGGCCGTCGGACTGGCCGTACTACGCCGCCCAGGTCCGCCGCGAGCGGTTCGACGTCGACACCGAAGCCCTGCGGCCGTACTTCGAGGCCGACCGCGTGTACCTCGACGGCGTCTTCTTCGCCGCGACCAAGCTGTACGGCCTCACCTTCACCGAGCGCGACGACCTGCCGAAGTATCACCCGGAGGTCCGGACCTTCGAGGTCTTCGACGCCGACGGCACCCCGCTGGGCCTGTACCTGCTCGACCTGTACACCCGCGACGCCAAGCGCGGCGGCGCCTGGATGAACACCTTCGTCGACCAGTCCGAGCTGCTCGGCCGCAAGACGGTCGTGGTCAACGTGCTCAACGTGAACAAGCCGCCGGCGGGGGAGCCGACGCTGCTGACGTTCGACGAGGTCGTCACCGCGTTCCACGAGTTCGGCCACGCCCTGCACGCGCTGGTCTCCGCGGTCCGCTACCCGACGTTCTCCGGCACCAACGTGCCGCGCGACTTCGTCGAATACCCGTCCCAGGTCAACGAGATGTGGATGCTGTGGCCGGAAGTGCTGGCCAACTACGCGAAGCACCACGAGACGGGGGAGGCGCTGCCGCAGGAGCAGGTCGGGAAGCTGCTCGCCGCCCAGCAGTACGGCGAAGGGTTCTCCACCACCGAGTACCTGGCGGCGTCCCTGCTCGACCAGGCCTGGCACAGCCTGGGCGTCGACGACCGCGTGGGGGAGGTGCAGCCGTTCGAACGGGAGGCGCTGGTGAAGGCCGGTGTGGCCGTCGACGCCATCCCGCCGCGCTACCGCACGACCTACTTCGCCCACATCTTCAGCGGCGGCTACAGCGCCGGGTACTACTCCTACATCTGGAGCGAAGTCCTCGACGCCGACACCGTCCAGTGGTTCCGGGAGAGCGGGGGACTGACCCGCGAGAACGGCGACCACTTCCGCCGCACCCTCCTCGGCCGCGGCGGCAGCATCGACCCGATGGACGCCTTCCGCGCCTTCCGAGGCCGCGACCCCGAGATCGAGCCGCTGCTGGCCCGCCGCGGCCTCGGCGGAGTCTGAGCTTTTTCCTGTATAACGCCCTATACTGCGGGGCAGGTGGCAGAAACTTGCCCCGCAGTGCGTTTCGCGATGCTAAAACCCGCAACGACTAGGAGACCAGGTCGAGCCAGGCGGCCGCGAGTGCGGCGTGGCCGGCCGGTGTCGGGTGCACGCCGTCCTCGGACCAGCGTTCGGGCCGGGTCGTCGCGGCGAGTTCGGCGAACATGGTGTCCGCGGCGAGCAGTTCCGCGCCGTGCGCCGTGGCGAGGTCGCGGACGGCCTGGATCTTGGGGTTCAGGCCGGTGCGCCATTCGTCTCGGGTGGCGTCGTCGATGCGGTGGGGTTCGCCGTTGACGCCGGCCTCGACCACGCCCTTGATCGGGAGCAGGAACGGCTCGATGAGGATCAGGGCCGTGCCGGTGCCGGCGAGGGGTGCGAGCAGGCGGTCGTAGCCGGCGGCGAACTCGTCGGCGGAGAGGGCGGGGAGGCCGGGGGCGAAGGTGTGGCGGCCGTTGTCGTTGACGCCGACGAGGATCGAGACGACGTCGGGCCGGGCGGCGAGCACGTCGGCGTGCCAGCGGGCTTCGAGGTCGGCGACGGTGTCTCCGGGGTGTCCGGCGTTGAGCCAGGTGACGGGGCGGTCGGGGTGCTGGAAGCACCAGTGGCCGGCGGCCAGTGCGGGGTAGCCGCAGCGGTCTTCGCCTTCGGGGCGCCAGAGGGTGGTGATGGAGTCGCCGGCGAAGAGCACGGTGCTGTGGGGTTTGAGGGTGATCGTCATGCGGTCGAGGGTGGCGGGGGTGGCTGGCGGGGAACGCACAGCGGGCTGGCATCCCCCGCCAGGGGTGTGTCAGGCGGTTCGGGCGGCGGCGACGATGTGGTCGACGAAGCCGTAGGTCAGGGCTTCGTCGGCGTCGAACCAGCGGTCGCGGTCGGCGTCGGCGGTGATGCGTTCGACGGTCTGGCCGGTCTGGGCGGCGGTGATTTCGGCGATGCGGCGTTTCATCCGGCCGAACACTTCGGCCTGGATGGCGATGTCGGTGGCGGCGCCGCCGATGCCGGCGGAGGGCTGGTGCATGACGATCCGGGTGTTGGGCAGCAGGTAGCGCTTGCCGGGGGTGCCGGAGGAGAGCAGGAACTGGCCCATGGAGGCGACGAAGCCGAGGCCGTAGGTGGCGACGTCGGGTTTGACGAGCTGCATGGTGTCGTAGATGGCCATGCCGGCGGTGACGGAGCCGCCGGGTGAGTTGATGTAGAAGGTGATGTCCTCGGCCGGGTCGTCGGCGGCGAGCAGGAGCAGCTGGGCGACGATGCGGTTGGCGACTTCGTCGTTGACTTCGGAGCCGAGGAAGACGATGCGGTCGCGCAGGAGCTGCTGGTAGACGGAGTCGTCGGGGGACTGGGCCGGGGTGTGCATGTCGGGTACGGCGAGAAGGGTCATGGGGGTGACGGTAGGGCGGGTGATCGGGTTCGCGGTGGCGGTTTCGCTGTGGGCGTGCGGTGTTCGCCGGGTGCGAACGGGGCCGCCGTCCATTGCGGACGGCGGCCCCGGTGCGGTGGGTCGGCTCAGATGAGGCCGAGCTTCTGCACGGTGTCGCGTTCCTCGACGAGTTCGGCGACGGAGGCGTCGATGCGGGCGCGGGAGAAGTCGTCGATTTCGAGGCCCTGGACGATTTTGTACTGGCCGTTTTCGGCGGTGACCGGGAAGGACGAGATGAGGCCTTCGGGGACGCCGTAGGAGCCGTCGGAGGCGACGGCGGCGGAGGTCCAGTCGCCGGCCGGGGTGCCGTTGACCCAGGTGTACACGTGGTCGATGGCGGCGGAGGCGGCCGAGGCGGCGGAGGAGAGGCCGCGGGCTTCGATGATGGCCGCGCCTCGCTTGGCGACGGTGGGGATGAAGTCGTTTTCGAGCCAGGTCTGGTCGACGGCGTCGGCGATGCTCTTGCCGCCGTATTCGGCGTGCTGGACCGAGGGGTACTGGGTGGCGGAGTGGTTGCCCCAGATGGCGAGCTTCTTGAGCTCGGTGACGGGGACGCCGAGCTTCTTGGCGAGCTGGGCGAGGGCGCGGTTGTGGTCGAGGCGGGTCATCGCGGTGAAGCGGTCGGCGGGCACGTCGGGGGCGTGCGAGCGGGCGATGAGGGCGTTGGTGTTGGCGGGGTTGCCGACGACGAGGACCTTGATGTCGTCGGCGGCGCCGGCGTTGATGGCTTCGCCCTGGGGCTTGAAGATGCCGCCGTTGGCTTCGAGGAGGTCGCCGCGTTCCATGCCCTTGCTGCGGGGGCGGGCGCCGACGAGGAGGGCGATGTTGGTGCCTTCGAAGGCCTGCTTGGGGTCGTCGAAGATGTCGGTGCCGGCGAGGAGGGGGAACGCGCCGTCTTCGAGTTCCATCGCGGTGCCCTCGGCCGCCTTGACCGCCTGCGGGATCTCGAGGAGCCGCAGCTTCACCGGGACGTCCTGGCCGAGGAGCTGACCGGACGCGATGCGGAAGAGCAGCGCGTAGCCGATCTGGCCGGCGGCGCCGGTGACGGTCACGTTGACAGGGGCTTGGGTCATTGCGGTTCTCCAGCTTGAGACGACTTTGGCTAGTGGGGAGCCTATCTCTCCTCGGCGTTGCTGGTCGGGTGCGTCCGGTCACGCTCCGGGCGGCGGGGTCGTGGTCCGGGGGCGGGGTGAAACGATCAAGCCCGGACGTCGGGGGGTGATCGCGGACGGCGGGCAGCGGTCCGGGGGCGCGAAATCGTTTTCCGGTCGAAGTTATCCGTCTTTCACGAGAATGCCGGTCCGAAATTATCGGCATACCACGTGGCGGGACGGCTACTGCGCGTTGCTCCGTTCAGCGGGGTTTGCTTCCATGATCCTTTCGCTACCATGGTCGGCGCCCCCGTCCCCAATTCGAATGTATTGGGAAGGATTCCGATGCTGTCTGCGGTCGTTGCTGCCGTAATGGCGCTATCCTCTGTGGTCGCCCCGCATTCGTGGAACACCCCGCCGCCGCCCGACAAAATCGTCATCGACGTCGTCAACGCCATCGGCACCGGCTGTCCGACGGGCACGTCCGCGGTCGCGGTTTCGCAGGACAACACGGCGTTCACCGTGACGTACAGCGCTTACACGGCGTTGGTCGGGGTGGGTGCCGGACCGCTGGACGCCCGGAAGAACTGTCAGATCGGCCTGCGGGTGCACGTGCCGCAGGGCTTCACCTACGGAATCGCGCAGGCCGACTACCGCGGATTCGCGCACCTGGAACGCGGCGCGACCGGTCTGGAAAGAGCGAACTACTATTTCCAGGGTAATTCACCGACGGCCTACGTTCAGCATCCGCTGACCGGCCCTCTCGATGACGACTGGCATTTCACCGATTCGACGGAGGTCGGGGCCATCGTCTTCAAGCCGTGTGGTGAGGAACGTAACCTGAACATCAACACGGAATTGCGGGCCGCGCCCGGGACGTCGGATCCGAAGAAGACGACGAGCTACGTCACGATGGACTCGACCGACGGCAGCATCACCACGGTGTACCACTTCGCGTGGCTGGTCTGTCCGTGATCGGCTCCGGGTGACCGGAGGTCCAGAGGGGCGGCGCGGCCGGTGAAGCTGCGCCGCCCCGGGCCGGTCACCGCTTCGCCGGGGCCCGGGGGTCGGTGGCTTCGACGCCGAAGACGCGGCCGAGGGAGACGAGGGCTTCGTCGAGGTGGCTGAGGGAGGAGAGGACCGCGCGGGTTTCGGCCTGCTCGACGCGGTCGGAGACGGGCGTGCCGTCGTCGCGCACGAGCGTGCCGGGTGTGGGGCCACCCGGGGCGGCCAGTGCTTTGCGGAGGACGTCGATGTTGGCCAGGAGCCGTCCGGTGAACTGCCGGAGCCGGTCGGCGTCGGTGCCGGTGAGCTGGCCGGGCTGGGCGCGGGCGGCGACGTGGCGGGCGCGGAAGGCGATGGTTTCGAGGGTGGTGAGCACGTGCCAGCCGTAGTCGCGGCGGGCGCTGCGGAGGTTCACCGGGTGGGTGAGCGGTTCGACGGTGGTGCGGACCTGGTCGACGCTGCGGTCGAGGTCGCGGGAGAGGTCGATGATGTTGACGTTTTCCTCGCCGGCGAGGAGGCCGCGGGTGTGTTCGAGGAATTCTTCGAGGTCGTCGAGTACTTCGCCGATGTCGTCGAGCATGACCGAGCGGGTGCGGACCGGGACGATGACGACGGCGGCGAGGATGCCGGCGGCGGCGCCGACGGCGGTTTCGGCGACGCGGATCCAGAGCACTTCGAGGCTGAACGTGCCGAGCAGGCTGTAGAGCAGGCCGAGCATGCTGGTGATGAAGAACGCCATCACCACCTGGGAGACGCGGGCGGTGTAGACCATGCCGAAGACGCACACCAGGATCAGGGCGAGGGTGGCGGGGGTGTTGCCGCCGACCAGGAGTGCGAGCAGGACGCCGCCGACGATGCCGATCAGGGTGCCGCCGAGGCGGCGGACGCCTTTGACGAAGGTGGCGCCGGCGCTGGAGGCGCCGATGAACACGACGAAGACGGTGAGCACGGCCCAGTACCAGCGCTGGTGGGAGACGAGTTCGCCGCCGAGGACGGCTTGGATGGCGCTGCGGGTCCGGTTGTCGTAGGCGAAGGCCGGGGTCGGCTCGTCGTCGTCTTCGCCGGTGAGGGGGTCCGGGGCGGTCTCGGGGGCGGCGGCGCGCTGGGCGCGGTCGTCGGCCAGGGCGAGTTCGGCCAGTGCTTTGCGGACGCCG
Organism: Amycolatopsis sp. NPDC004625; assembly: GCF_040609695.1. Taxonomy (NCBI): domain Bacteria; kingdom Bacillati; phylum Actinomycetota; class Actinomycetes; order Pseudonocardiales; family Pseudonocardiaceae; genus Amycolatopsis; species Amycolatopsis sp. NPDC004625. The sequence goes on along the minus strand of NZ_JBEXKX010000057.1, from coordinate 18,185 downwards.
TCGCCGGGGGCGGCGTGGGAGTCGATGCGGCTGCCTTCGACGAGCATCCGGCTGTATTTGCCGGTCTGGCTGATCAGCGGTAGTTCCCGTGGGTCGCGTTCCATCAGGGCGCGGAAGCGGGCGAGGCGGGCGATGAGGTCGTCGCGGACTTCGGTGGTGAGTTCGTCGGAGCAGGTGCGCTGGACGGTGCTGGCCAGCCAGCCGACGGCGAGTTCGACTTCGATGGCGCGGCGGCGGAGCCGGTCGGCGGCGCGGGCGTCGACGACGTCGGGGGCGGCGTCTTCGATGAGCAGGACGCATTCGTGCAGCCGCGCCAGGGCCGAGCGCAGTTGCTTGCGGGTGCGTTCGCTGCCGTTGACCGCGAGGTAGGCCTCGGTGGCGCGGACGACGGCGCCGAGGCGGGCGCGGAAGGCGCGGCGTACGCGGAGGAATTCGGCTTCGGCGTTGTGCCGGAGCAGGACGAACCGGACGACGGCGTTGGCGAGGACGCCGACGCCGAGGGCCATCAGCAGCTGCGGGACCTGCTTGAGGTGGGCTTGCAGGAACATCGGGAAGAAGAACAGGAAGAAGGCGATCGAGCCGAGTGCGGTGCCGCGGGCGCCGAAGCGCTGGGCGTAGACGGCGACGAAGATCAGCAGGACGAACACGATGCTGTCGGCCGGTGGCAGCGTCGAGCCGAGGCTGGCGACGGTGATGGACGCGGCGCCGGTGAGGAAGGCCAGGACAAGGGTGACGGCCTGGGCGCCCGGGGTGGGGTCGTTGACGGTGAACGCGGTCATCATCGCGGCGATGGCGCCGACGAGCATCACGGTGAGCGGGACGTGGGCGGGCAGGAGGGCGGCGACGGCCAGGACGATGCCGAGTACGGCGGAGCCGGCCAGCCGCAGCCGGACCAGGCCGGGGTCGGCCGCCGCGAACCGGTCGAGGGCGGCGGTGCGGAGGTGGTTCATCGGGCGAGGAGCTCCCACTGGGCGAGGGTGGTGCGGCGGCCGCGGGTGGCGGTGATCCGCAGCCGGTAGCGGGCGTGCGCGGCCGGGGTGGGGAGGGCGAACGGGCGGGTCTGGTGGCGCCAGCGGAACAGCTCGTCGCGGCGTTCGTCGAGGGTGGACCATTCGGTGCCGTCGTCGGAGCCTTCCAGTACCCAGGCGCTCGGGTCGCCGCGGCGGTCGCCGGAGGTCAGGGTGTACAGGGTGACTTCGCGGGGGTCGCCGGTGACGGTGAACTCGATCGTCGGGGTGGCGCTCCGGAAGGTGACCTGAGTGCGGGTGGTGTCGTCGAAGAGGGCGCCGGTTTTGGTGCCGTCGGAGCTGGTGGCGGTGCCGGTCAGGTCGGTGGCCGGGGCAGGGTGTTCGGCCGGGGGTGGCGGGGTGCCCCAGCCGGTGGGTTCGGTCGTGAGGTCGAAGACGAGCTCGGCGCCGGCGGCGAGGGTGGCGTGGGCGATCGAGGTGCTTTCGTGGGGTTCGCCGTCGACGGTGAGGCCGCGGACGTAGATGGTTTCGGCGGTGTTGCCGGGTGCGTGGACGACGAGTTTCCTGCCGTTGCCGAGGTGCACGGTGGCTTTCTCGAACAGTGGCGAGCCGATCGCGTAGTGCGGGCTGCCGACGGCGAGGGGGTGGAAGCCGAGGGCGCCGAAGACGTACCAGGCGGACATTTCGCCGTTGTCCTCGTCGCCGGGGTAGCCCTGGCCGATGTCGCTGCCCAGGTAGAGCCGCCGCAGGACTTCCCGGACGACGGCCTGGGTCTTGGCGGGGGCGCCGGCGAGGTTGTAGACGTAGGGGATGTGGTGCGAGGGCTGGTTGGAGTGGCCGTACTGGCCCATCCGGACGTCGCGGGCCTCGGTCATCTCGTGGATGAGGCCGCCGTATGCGCCGGGTCGCCGTCCGGTCTCCGGTGTGGCGAAGAACGTGTCGAGTTTGGCCTCCAGGCCCGCGTTGCCGCCGTGGAGGGCGGCGAGGCCGGGGCCGTCGTGGGGTGCGGTGAAGGCGGTGTTCCAGGCGTTGGTTTCGACGAAGTCGCCGCCCCAGGCGGCCGGGTCGTAGCCCTCGGGGGCGAACTTGCGGCGGCCGTCGCGGTGGCGGCCCTGGAAGAACCCGATTTCGGGGTCGAAGTGGTGGACGTAGTGTTTCGCGCGCTCGCGGAAGTAGGCGGCGTAGTCGGCGTACGTGCGGGCTCGCGGTCCGTCGCTCTCGCGGGACAGGGCTTCGGCGAGGTTGGCGAGGCCGAAGTCGTTGATGCAGCCTTCCAGCGCCCAGGACAGTCCTTCGTGGACCGTCACCGGCGTGAAGTGGAGGAAGATCGACTGTTCGAGGCCCTTGCGGCCGACCGCGCGGCGCGGTGGGGTGACGGTGGCGTTCTTCAGCCCGGCGTCGAAGGCGGCTTCGACGTCGAAGTCGCGGACGCCTTTGAGGTAGGCGTCGGCGAAGGCGACGTCGGAGCTGGTGCCGGTCATGAGGTCCGCGTAGCCGGGGGAGGACCAGCGGGCGATCCAGCCGCCTTCGCGGTACTGCTGGACGAACCCGTCGATCATCCGGCCGCAGCGTTGCGGGGTCAGCAGTGCGTAGGCGGGCCAGGTGGTGCGGTAGGTGTCCCAGAAGCCGTTGTTCACGTACAGCTCGCCGTCGACGACCTTCGCGCCGGTCCGCCGGCGGGTGCTGGGCCACCACCGGCGCACGACCGGGCTGGCGTGGCGGACGCCCTTCGGGGTGGTCTCGTGGGCGACGTTCGGGTACAGGAACAGCCGGTAGAGGTTCGAGTACAGGGTGGTGCGCTGGTCGTCGGTGGCGCCCTCGACCTCGACGCGGCCGAGCTCTTCCTGCCACTGCTGCCGGGCTTGGGCGCGGACCTGCTCGAACGTCGTCCCGGCCGGGATCTCCAGCTCCAGGTTGCGCTTGGCCTGGGCGAGGCTGATCAGGGACGTCGCGATCCGCAGCGTGACCTCGGGGCCGTCGAACTCGAAGTAGCCCGAGACCCGCCGCCACGGTGGGCGCCGGACCCGGGCGCCGCGGGTGGCCGGGGCGTCGGTCACGGCGTGGACGAACATCCGGCGCGCCCCGGCCGAGAGGCGGCTGCGCACCCAGGTGTAGCCGGTGACGACGCCGGTGTCGGCGTTGAGGCGGAGCCCGCCGCGGCGGCCGGCGTTGTCGAACAGCAGCCAGCCGTGCTTGGTGGGGAAGGTGAACCGCATGATCGCCGCGTGCGAGGTGGGCGCGAGGTCGGCGGTCATCCCGTTGGCGAACGTGACGCCGTAGTGGTGCGGGGCGTCGGTTTCGTCGTCGTGGGAGAAGGCCAGCGCCCGCTTGCGGGGGTGCGGCTCGACCGGGCCGGTGCCGGGCATGACGTGGAAGGTGTGCCGGTCGCCCATCCACGGGCTCGGCTGGTGCGAGAGCGCGAACGCCTGCAGCGCGGGCCGGTTCTGTTCGTCGTTGTGGCGGTGGTAGGCGTAGAGCCAGTTGGTCACCCGGGCGTCGGTGACCGGGGTCCAGAAGTTGAACCCGTGCGGCACCGCGGTGGCCGGGAAGGTGTTGCCGCGGGAGAACTCGCTGCTGGAGTGCGTGCCGCGGGTCGTGCGGACCCAGTCGACCGGGTCGCGCGGCGGATCGGCGCGTTCGGCGATCCGGACGTCGTCGAGCCAGCCGGTGATCTCTTCCGGTGCGTCGGTGCGCAGCACGATCCGGGCGATCCGGCGTCCGGCGAACGCCCCGAGCGGGCGGCGGACGAGGTTCCACTGGTCCACCCACAGGGTCTTGTCGTCCTCGGGGGCGAACCCGGCGGTGGTGCCGTCGGTGAACTCGACGTCGAGGCCGACCCGGGTGGCGTGGTAGGCCGGGATGTCGCCGTCGGCCACCGGGAAGACCACATAGGACAGCTCGGTGCGGCCGGTCACCGGGATGTCGGGTTCGAACAGGACCGCGCGGGGCCGGGCGGTGTAGCGCAGGGCACGCACGCCGGTGAAGCCGGCGCCGGTCCGGGCCGTGGGGGAGTGCTCCGGGCCGCTGCCGACGCGCAGGCCGGGGTCCACCGGCTGCGGGTCACCGGTTTCGAAGGAGGAGAAGAACACGGCGTCGGACATGGGGTTACCGTATCCGCCGCCCCGGTCGATCAGCGCGGTGAACGCTGCTGCCCGCCCCGGTGCGGGCAGCAGCGCCCGTGTCAGGCGACGGCGGTCGCGGTCAGTTCGACGGCCAGGCCGGGCAGGGCCAGCCGGTGCACCCCGAGCATCGTCGTGGCCGGGGCCACACCCGCGGCGCCGAGCCGGGCCGCCAGCACGCCGTAGTGCGGGAACAGCGCGTCCACGTCGGTGGTGGCGACGGGGTTGACCGCTGTTCGTTCCAATGCCACTTCAGCTCCGTTCGTCGCGAGTACTGTGCTCCGGAGCTTTCCGGCGAATCACGACATCTCCTGTCGGGTATTCACTACCGTCTGCGGGTGCGTGCCGACCGGCTGGTTTCCCTGGTCCTGCTGCTGCGGCAGCGCGGCCGGCTGACCGCCGAGACGCTGGCCGCCGAGCTGGAGGTGTCCACCCGCACGGTGCTGCGCGACATCGAAGCGCTGTCGGCGGCCGGGGTGCCGGTCTACGCCGAACGCGGTCGTCACGGCGGGTACGCGCTGTTGCCCGGGTTCCGGACCGAACTCACCGGCCTCACCCACGACGAAGCCCTGGCCCTGCTCACCACCGGGCAGGCGTTCGGCCTGGGCCCGGCCCTGGCCTCGGCGCTGCGCAAGGTGACCGACGCGCTGCCGGGAACCCACCTGGCCGCGGCCGGGCGGTTCCTCGTCGAGCCCGAGACCGACCTGCTTTCCCGCCGCCGCGTCCGCGAGGACGTCGACCGGACCGCCGTGGGCGAGGTCCGGCGCGCGGTCCTGGCCGGCCGGCGGCTGCGGATCCACTACGCGGCCACCGGCCAGGAGCCGCACTGGCGGACGGTGGACCCGATCGGCCTGGTCACCGTCCGCGACCGCGGCTACCTGCTGGCCACGAGAGCCGGCGCGGACCGCGCCTACCGGCTGTCGCGGATCCTGGCCGCCGCGGAGCTGCCGGAACCGGCCGAGCGGCCGGACGGCGTCGACCTGGCCCGGCTCTGGCGGCAGCGCTGCGCGCGGTTCCTGGCCGGCGGGCACCTGGGCGTGCTGGTCCGGGTCCACCCGCGACGCCGTGAGGAGCTGCTGGCCACGGCGGTGGCCGTGCGCGCGGAGGAACCCGAGGCCGACGGCCGGCTGCGCCTGGAGGTGACCTACCAGGACGCCTGGCACGCCGAGTGGGCGCTGTGGCAGCTGGGTGCGGACGCCGAGGCCCTCGCCCCGCCGTCCCTGCGGGCCGCGCTGCACGACCGGGCGGCGGCGATCGCCGCCCGTTACCGCGCCTGAAACGCCGTGAGGGCCGTTCCGAGGATTTCCCTCGGAACGGCCCTCACGGAGCTACTGCGGGATCAGATCTTCGCGCACTGCCCGGCGACCGGGCCACGAACCGTGTTGGGCAGGTCGTGGTCGGTCGGGGCCGGGGTGTTGACCGCGCACGCCAGCGGGCCCGCGATGGTGCTCGACGTCAGCACCGGCCCGTGGTTGCCGGTCAGCGCGACCGGGCCGCCGATGTCGGTCAGCTCGACCGACACCACCCCGCTCGTGCCGGTGATCGCCACCGGGCCGCCGACCTTCGTGCGGTTCAGCACCACCTGGCCCGCGCCGGTGGCCGACAGCGGTCCCTTGATCGAACCGCCGCGGACGACCAGCGACGCGCCGCCGGACACGGTGACCGGGCCGGACACCGTCGCGTCCTGCAGGCACACGGTCCCGCTCGTCACCGACAGCGGGCCGTCGGACGCGCCCGTGATCGTCTTCGTGCAGGACGCGTCCGGCTTGCCCAGCAGCTCGAACTCGGCCAGCTGCGCCGGGGCGCCGGTGCTGGTCGCGGTCACTTCGAGCTTGTAGTAGGCGTAGTGCGCCGGGTCGGCGACCTTGAACGCGCGGGTCTGCTGCCGCCAGGTGAACGCCTGGTTCTCCTGCTTGTCGGCCACCGCCCACGTCTTGCCGTCGTAGGAGCCCTTCAGCACCCAGCTCTTCGGGTCGCCCGCACCGGTCTGGGACGTCAGCGTGTAGTGCGTGACGGCCTCGTCGGTCGAGTTCAGCTGGTACTCGAGGGCGCCGGTGACGGCGGCCTGGGTGCGCGAGGTGTTGTCGAGCAGCGCGCCGGCGTCGGAGCCGTCCGAAGTGGACAGCGTGCCCTTGCCCGGTCCGGTCTCGTCGTGCAGCGGCGTCGCCACCGCGTCGCCCGTGGTGATCGACTTCGGCGCGTCGTTCGGGCCGGTGCCCCAGTTCGAGGGGTTCGGGCCCATGTCGAAGTCGATCGTCCCGCCGCGGGCGATGACGTCCTGCGGCAGCGACGTGGAGGAGTACGCCTTGCCGTTGACCTTCACGCCCTGGACGTAGACGTTCTTCGCGCTGTTCTTCGGCGCGTTGATCACCAGGTCCTTGCCGCCGGCCAGGTGGATGGTGGCCTTCTTGAACAGCGGCGACCCGATCGCGTAGTTCGGGCTGCCCATCTGCAGCGGGTAGAAGCCGAGCGCGCTGAAGATGTACCACGCGGACATCTCGCCGTTGTCCTCGTCGCCGGCGTAGCCCTGGCCGATCTCGGCGCCGTTGTAGAGCCGCGAGAGGGCCTCACGGACCTTCGCCTGCGTCTTCGAGGGCTGACCGGCGTAGTCGTACATGTAGAGCAGGTGGTGCGCCGGCTGGTTGGAGTGGCCGTACTGGCCCATCCGCACGTCCCGCGCCTCCCGCATCTCGTGGATCACGCCGCCGTACGAGCCGGGGTAGTTGGCGGTCTCCTGGTCGGCGAAGAACGCGTCCAGCTTGGTCGCCAGGCCGGCCTTGCCGCCGTAGAGGTTCGCCAGGCCCTGACCGTCCTGCGGCACGGTGAACGCCATGCCCCAGCCGTCGGTCTCGGTGTAGTCCCCGCCCCACGAGCGCGGGTCGTACTGGTCCTTGGTCTTGGTGAACTTCCCGTTGGCGTCCTTGCCCTGGAAGAACCCGACGCTCGGGTCGAACAGGTTCACGTACTGCTGGGCGCGGCTGGTGAAGTACTCGTAGTTCTCCTGGTACTCCGCCTTCTTCGGGTCGTTCGGCGCCGCTTCCTCGGCCAGCTTCTTCGACAGGTTCGCGATGCCGAAGTCGTTGACGTAGCCCTCGATCGCCCACGAGAAGCCCTCGCTGGCGGTGTTGGGCGTGTAGCCGAGGAAGATGCCCTGGTCCAGGCCCTTGCGGCCGACCGCGGAGTTCGGCGGGGTGACCGTGGCGTTCTTGACCGCCGCGTCGTAGGCCGACTTCACGTCGAAGTTCTTGACGCCCTTGAGGTAGGCGTCGGCGAACGCGACGTCCGAGCTGGTGCCGGTCATCAGGTCCGCGTAGCCGGGGGAGGACCAGCGCGCGATCCAGCCGCCGTCGCGGTACTGCTGCACGAACCCGTCGACCATCTTCCCGGCCATGTCCGGCGTGAGCAGCGAGTACGCCGGCCACGTCGTGCGGTAGGTGTCCCAGAAGCCGTTGTTGACGTACATCTGGCCGTCGACCACCTTCGACCCGGTCTGGGTCGCGGTGTCCGCGCCGGCCTTCGGCGACACGGGGCTCGCGTACTTGTACGCCGCCTTCTGCGCCGTGCCGGTGTTCTCGAACTGCGAGTTCGGGTACAGGAACAGCCGGTACAGGTTCGAGTAGAGCGTCGTGAGCTGGTCCTTCGACGCGCCCTCGACCTCGATCACCTTCAGCTGGTCGTCCCACGCCTTCTGCGCCGCGTCACGCACCGAGTCGAAGGTCGCCGCCGGGGCGATCTCCATCGCCAGGTTCTTCTTCGCCTGCTCGACGCTGATCAGCGACGTCGCGATCCGCATGTTCACGGTCTTGTCGGCGCCTGCGTCGAACCGCAGGTAGCCGGTGACGTTGTCCCGGCCCTGCCCGGTCAGCTTGCCGCCCGCGGTGACCGGCTTGTCGAACGTCGCGTAGACGAACATCCGGCCCGCCCCGGCGTACACGCCGGTGTCGGTGTAGCCCGAAAGCGTCCCGGTCGCGGTGTCGAGCGTGAGCCCGGCGGAGTTGTTGACGCTGTCGAAGATCAGGCTCGAGTCCGTGCCCGGGAACGAGAACTTCATCATCGCCGCGTGGTCGGTCGGCGCGATCTCGGTCCGGATCCCGTTCTGGAACTGGACGCCGTAGTAGTGCGCCCGCGCGACCTCGTCGCTGTGCTTGAACGGCAGCGCGCGCTTGTCGCGGTTGGCGTCGGGCACCCCGGCGGCCGCGGACGGCATCACCTGGAACGCCTGCCGGTCACCCATCCACGGGCTCGGCTCGTGGCTGACGCTGAACGCCTGCAGCTGCGGCAGGTTCTGGGCGTTGTTCTGGGTGCTGTAGTTGTAGAGCCAGCTTCCCGAGCCGGCGTCGGTGACCGGGGTCCAGAAGTTGAACCCGTGCGGCACCGCGGTGGCCGGGAAGTTGTTGCCGCGGGAGAAGGTGCTGTTGGCCATCGTGCCCCGGGTCGTGACCACGTTGTCACTCGGGCGGGTGCTCGCCGGCGGGGTCGGCGTCGCCGACACCTTCACGTCGTCGAGCCAGCCCTGCAGCGAGCCGGGGCCGTTCGGGTTGTCGTAGCCGACCAGGATCCGGTCGATCGTCTTGCCCTTGGCGACCTGCCCGATCGCCGAGCGCACCAGGTTCCACTGGTTGGCGTAGAGCACCTTCGAAGCGCCCTGGCCCTCCGGGGTCAGCGGGAAGCCGTACTGGTCGGTCGCGCCGAGGTTGCGCAGGTAGGTGCCGTCGGTGAAGGCCAGGTCGATCGCGACGTTGGTGCTCGGGTACTTCAGGTCGCCGGTGATGAACTGCGGCTGCACCTTGTACGACAGCTCGGTCGAGGCGACGACCGGCACGTTGACGTCGAAGATCTTGTTGTAGGACCAGCCGTGCCCGGTGGCGGTCTGGCTGCCGGAGTAGCGGAAGGCCTTCATGCCGGTGAAGCCGACGCGGTTCTTGTTCGTGTAGCCGCTGGTCGGGCCGGAGTCGACGAAGCTGCGCATGTTCGGCAGCGGCGGCGGGGCCGGGTCGTCGTTGGCCAGCAGCAGCTCCGACAGCTGCAGGATCGGGCCGCCGTTGTTGCGCGTGACGTCGAGCCGGTAGTACTTGTACGCCGCGCTCGGGGCGGCGAGCTTGTAGTCCTTCTGCTGGAACCGCGCGGTGAACGCCTGGCCGGTCTGCTTGTCCAGGTCCGTCCAGCTGCTCGCGTCGTTCGAGCCCTGCAGCGTCCAGTCCTTCGGGTCGCGCTCGTCGAAGTCGTTGGCCGAGGAGATCGCGTAGTGCGTGATCGACGTCGGCTCCGAGAGCGTGATCTGCGCCCACGCGGTGGGGTCCCACGACAGCCACTTGGTGTCGGTGGTGCCGTCGACGAGGTTCGAGACCACCTCGCCGCCGTCGGTGTTCTCGCTGCTGGCGCTGGTCTCGGTGACCTTGCCGCGGATGTCGCCCGGGATGGCGGTGCCGTTCGCGCCGTTGACGCCGTAGGCGCGCGGCTTGCCGGCGGCGTCGGTGTCGACGGTGTCGGTCCAGGTCGGCTGGACGTCACCGGGCTCGAACGAGGACGAGAAATCGGCGGGCAGGGCGTCTTCGGCGGCGGACGAGGCCGCGGGGAGGGCGACCAGGCCGGCGGCGACCACAGCGGCGGTCACCAGGAAAGCGACCGGCGGTCTGGCGCTTCGGGGCATCGTTGCTCCAAGCTCGGAGGGCGGATTCAGCAGCGCCGCGCAGGCGGGGACCGGCGGCGCCAACGAAGGGAAACGCGCGGGTGACATCGATGTCAAGACCGCCCGGCAAACCTGGCCAAAAACAGACAACGCCGAAAACGGGGGACCGATGAGACCACTGAAGATCCTCACCACCGCCGCCGCACTCACCCTGGCCACCACCACGTTCACCCCGGCCACGGCCACCGCCGCGACCGAGACCGCCGTCCGGCCGGTGACCACCTGCGCCGCCCTCGTCCGCGGATTCACCCTCCCGGGCGCCACCACGCACGTCACCTCGGCCGCCGTCGTCGCCGCCACCGGCACCGACCCCGAATACTGCGGCGTGGCCGGCTACGTCGAACCCGCCGTCCACTTCGCACTGCGCCTGCCCACCAGGACCTACGCCGGGCGCTACCTGCAGTACGGCTGCGGCGGCTTCTGCGGCCTGGTCAACCCGCCCGAGTTCGCCGACTGCGGCCTGCCCCACGGCGGCGACGTCGCGGTCGCCGCCACCGACGACGGGCACGTCGGCAAAACCCCCGCCGTCGTCGACGACGGCAGCTGGGGCGCGAACGACCAGGCCGCGCGCACCGACTTCGAATACCGCGCACCCCACGTCGTCTCCCGCGCGTCCAAAGCCGTCATCCAGGCGTTCTACGGCGCACCGCCGCGCAAGTCCTACTTCACCGGCTGCTCCGACGGCGGCCGCGAAGCCCTCCAGCTCGCCCAGCGCTACCCGGCCGACTTCGACGGCATCGTCGCCGGCGCCCCGGCCAACGACTGGAGCCCGCTGCTCGGCGAGTACCAGACGTGGCTCGCCCGGGCGAACACCGCCGCCGACGGCACCCCGATCCTCACCGCCGCGAAACTGCCCGCCCTGCACAACGCCGTCCTGGCCGCCTGCGACCGCCTCGACGGGCTCGCCGACGGCCAGCTCGACGACCCCCGCGCCTGCCGCTTCGACCCGGCCACGCTCACCTGTCCCGGACCCGACACCCCGGCCTGCCTCACCCCGGCCCAGGTCACCGCGACCCGCAAGCTGTACTCCCCGCCCACCGACGCCCACGCCACGCTGCTCTACCCCGGCGGCCAGCAGCCCGGCTCCGAACTGTCCTGGGCCGGCTGGATCATCCCCACCCCGGAAACCGGCGGTGTCGCCTTCGCCCGCAGCCTCGCCGACAACTACCTGCGCTACCTCGGCTACCCGATCGGCGCCCCGGCCTCCACCGTCGACACGTTCACCTTCACCCGCCGCGACTTCGACCGCCTCACCCCGGTCGGCGTCCGCTACAACGCGCTGAGCACCGACCTGTCGGCGTTCCAGCGGCGCGGCGGCAAGCTCGTGCTCTGGCACGGCTGGGCCGACGAAGCCATCCCGCCCACCGGCACCCTCGACTACTACCAGCGCCTCACCCACGGCCGCCCGCAGGACTCCGTGCGGCTGTTCATGGTCCCGTCGCTCTACCACTGCGGCGGCGGTACCACCCTCACCGAGTTCGACCCGCTGCGCGAACTGGTCGCCTGGGTCGAACGCGGCACCACGCCCACGCGCGTGACCGCCACCGGCCGCGACGCCGGCGGCCAGGTCACCCGCACCCGGCCGGTGTTCGCCTACCCGCAACACGCGGTCTACGACGGCACCGGCAGCGTCGACGACGCCGCCAACTTCCGGCCCGCACCGCCGCTGACACCCCCGCACGACGTCGTCCACTGGGCCGGTGACCAGCTCTACGCCATCCCGGGACCGGTAGCACCGTAAACCGGCCTCGCGGGTCCGGCGTCGTCGCTAAAGTCGCGATCATGACGACGCCGGAACCCGCCGACCGCGTACTCGCCCGCGCCTCCCTCGCCGAAGGCAACCCGACCGGCTGGTTCGACCAGCTCTACACCGCCGCCGCCCGCGGCGACGCCGAAGTCCCGTGGACCCGCGGCAAACCGGGCATCGACCTGACCGCCTGGGCCGCCGGACACCCCGGCGAAGGCCGCCGCGCCCTGGTGGTGGGCAGCGCACTGGGCGACGACCCGGAACTGCTCGCCGCCCACGGCTGGGCGGTGACCGGCTTCGACGTCGCCCCGACCGCGGTGGCCGCCGCCCGCGCCCGGTTCCCGGAGTCCACAGTGGACTACGTGGTCGCGGACCTGCTGAACCCGCCGCCGGCCTGGGCCCGCGCGTTCGACCTGGTCGTGGAGGTCATGAACATCCAGGCCATGCCCCGCGACTTCCGGCCAGCGGCCCTGAAATCGCTGGCCTCCTTCCTCGCCCCGGGCGGCACGGCCATCGTGTGCGAGGTGGCCGAGGAGAACATGGACATGGCCACCTGGCAGAGCCCCCCGTGGCCGTTCAGCCGCGAGGAGGTCGAGTCCGTCGCCCAGGACGGCGTCCGCCTGGTGAGCCTGGACACCGTCCGCGACGGCGCCCGTTACTGGGCCACCTTCACCCGTTAGCCCGGTGCCGGCCGGGCGTCGTCCCGACCACGGCCGCGAACGCCGCGATGAAGTGGCTCGGGTTCGCCCACCCGCACGCGCGCGCCACGTGCGCCGTGTCGTGCCCGTCGGCGAGCAGGACCAGGGCGTGGTGGACGCGCAGCTGCGTGCGCCACTCGTGGAACGTCATGCCCAGCTCGGCGCGGAACAACCGGCTCAGCGTCCGGGCGCTGGCCCCGACCCGCTGCCCGAGCTCCGCCAGTGACGTGGTGTCCCCGGGCTTCTCGTAGAGCACCCGCGCCAGGGCGCGCAGCCGGTCGTCTCGGGGTTCCGGCAGCTGCAGCGGCTGCTCGGGCGCCTCGCGCAGTTCGTCGACCAGCACCCGGCGCAGCCGTGCGCTCGCGGCGCGGTCGTACTCGCGCGGGCCGGTCAGGGCCAGCAGCACCTCACGGGCGAGACCGGACGCGGTGAACACCGCCGGGTGGGCGGGCACGAGCCGGGCCAGGGCCGCCGGCAGGAACACGATCCGCATGTCGGTGTGGCCGTGCGCCCGGTGCCGGTGGACGAACCCGGCCGGCGTCCAGGCCACCCGGTTGGCCGGCACGATCGACGTCCCCCGCTCGGTGTGCACCGACAGCACACCGCTCGCCGCGTAGACCAGGTGTCCGCGTTCGTGAGCGTCGGCGTCGCTGGCGCCGCCCGGCGGCCACAGGTGCGCCCCGCCGGACGGCCAGATCCGCGACACGGGTTGGCGGCCATCGGGCATAGTGTGGCAGTTTACCGGTGGTCGGCCACCGCCCGCCCCGGCGAGAGTGAGACGCATGAAGACGATGCGTGCGGCGGTGTGCGTCCGGGCCGGCGGCCCGGACGTGCTGGAAATCCACGAGGTGCCGATCCCGGCGGTCCGCGAGGGCTGGAGTCTGGTGCGGATCACCGGTGCCGGCCTGAACCGGTCGGAACTGCGGACCCGCCAGGGCCACTCCCCGGCCGTGCGGTTCCCGCGCGTGCTCGGCATCGAGTGCACCGGGATCGTGGCCGCCGCCACCGACCCCCGGCTGCCCGAAGGGACGACCGTCGCGGCGGTGATGGGGGAGATGGGCCGGGCCTTCGACGGCGGCTACGCCGAATACGCCCTGCTGCCCAACCCGCTGCTGATGCCGGTGACCACCACGCTGGCCCCGGAAGTCTTCGCCGCGCTGCCCGAGACGTACCTGACCGCCCAGGGCGCGCTCGACGCGCTCGGGATCGGCCCCGGCAGCACCGGCCGGCTGCTCATCCGCGGCGGCACGTCCTCGGTCGGCCTGGCCGCCGCCGCCATCGCGAACGGCCACGGCCTGGAAGTCGCCGCCACCACCCGCCGGCCGGCCAAGGCCCGCGCGCTGACCGGCCACGTCCTGCTCGACGACGGCGGCCCGCTCACCGGCCTGCCGCAGCTGTGGCCCGGCGGCCCGGACTGGGTCCTCGACCTCGTCGGCGCCCGCACGGCGGTGGACTCCCTGCGCCGGGTCCGCCGCGGCGGCACGGTCTGCGTGGCCGGCTCCCTCAGCGGCTGGCTCGTCCCGGACTTCGAACCGATCGCGAAGATCCCCTCCGGCACCAAGCTCACGGCCTTCCACAGCAACGACCACGCCGGCGCGACCGACGTGCTGCAGCGGATCGTCACCGAAGTCGAGGCGGGCACGTACCGGCCGCACCTCGACCGGGTGTTCCCGCTCGACGACATCGCCGACGCCCACCGGTACATGGAAGACGACCAGGCCACCGGAAAACTCGTCGTGCTGCCCTGATCAGCAGCTTTCCAGGAACCGGGCCAGGACGCGGGTGCCGAAGCGCAGGCCCTCGACCGGCACCCGCTCGTCCACCCCGTGCGCCATCGCCCGGTACGGGAACCCCTTCGGCAGCCACAACGGCGCGAAGCCGTAGCAGTCGATCCCCAGCTGCGCGAACGCCTTCGCGTCCGTCCCGCCGCCCAGGCAGTACGGCACCACCACGGCCTCGGGATCTTCGGCCCGCAACGCCAGCGCCATCGAGGAGAACCACGGGGAATCCACCGGCGCCTGCACCGGCGGCTGGTGCGCGACGAACTCCCGGGTCACGCCCGCACCGAGCAGCTCGTCCAGCACCGCGAACAACGACTCCTCGGTCCCCGGCAGCACCCGCACGTCGACCTGCGCCGACGCCGTCGACGGGATCACGTTCACCTTGTACCCCGCGTCGAGCATCGTCGGGGTCGTGCTGGTGCGGACCGTCGGCACCACCAGCGCGCCCGCCGGGCCCAGCGCCGCCACCGCCGCGTCCACCCCGTCCGAAGAGGACAGATCCACCGGGACGCCCAGCGCCGCGCCGGTCCGCTCCAGGAACGCCCGCACCGCCGGGGTCAGCGACACCGGCCAGCGGTGCGACGCGATCCGGTGCAGCGCACCCACCAGCCGGACCACGGCGTTCTCGTCGTTCGGGCGCGAGCCGTGCCCGGCCCGGCCCCGCGCGGTCAGGCGCAGGTGCGCGGTCCCGCGCTCGGCCGTCCCGACCGGGTACAGGCGCACGTCACGGCCGTCGGCGGCGGGCACGTGGTAGGTGTAGCCACCCGACTCGCCGATCGCCGCCACACACCCCTCGAACAGCTCCGGATGCGCGGAGACCAGCCAGTGCGCGCCCCACTCGCCGCGGTCCTCCTCGTCGGCGACGAACGCCAGCACCACCTCCCGCCGCGGCCGCACCCCGCCGGCCAGCGCGGCCAGCACCATCGCCACGAAGTCCTTCATGTCGGTCGCGCCGCGGCCCCACAGGTACCCGTCGCGCACCTCACCGGCGAACGGCGGCACCGACCAGTCCGCGGCGTCCGCCGGGACGACGTCCAGGTGCCCCTGCACCAGCAGCGCCGGCAGCGCCGGATCGGTGCCCGGTACGCGCGCGATCACGCTGGCCCGCCCGGGCGCCGCCTCGAGGATCCGCGAGGGGATGCCGAGGCCGTCCAGGAACGCGGCCACGTACTCCGCCGCCGGCCGCTCCGGGGCGGCGTCGTTGTTGCCGCGGTTGGTCGTGTCGAACCGGATCAGGTTCGCGCACAGCTCGACGACGTCGGCCCGGTCAGCCATAGATGCCCTGCACCGCCCCGCCCGCGATCGCCGTCACGACCTTGAAGCACTTCATCGCCTCGGTCATGTCCGGCGCGTCGAACCCGACCCGGCGCGTCCCGATCTGCTCCACCGTCGGGATCACCGCCGTCGCCTGCGCCAGGTGGCTCGCGTCGAACTCCACCTCGATCCGGTGCGCCCGGACCTGCCGCTGCTCCCGGCCCGCCCGGGCCATCGCCTCGCGCGCCGCGGCCATCAGCAGCTCCGCCGTGCGCGCCGGGGGCAGGCAGATCGCCGCGTACCGGCTCACGCACTCCTTCACCTGGACCAGCTCCGCCTCCGGAGCGTAATCACGGGCGTCGTCGCACGTTTTGTCGTCACCCGAAACGAGCAGGACAGGCACGCCGTACTCCGCGGCCATGCCCGCGTTCAGCCGCCCCTCGCTCGCCGGGACGTCGTCCAGCCACACCCCGGTGATCTGGTTCTCCAGGTAGGTGTGGGAAAGCACCCCGTCGAACCCCGCGCCGGCGTGGTAGCCCAGGAACACCACCCCGTCCACCCCGTTGTCGATGCCCTGCATCATCGACAGCGGCTTGTGCCGCCCGGTCAGCATCCGAGCCCGCGCGTCCAGCTCCTCCAGCAGCAGGTTCCGCTGCGACGAATGCGCCTCGTTGACCAGCACGTCGGTGGCTCCGCCCGCGTACAGGCCGGCCAGCACCGCGTTGACGTCCCCGGTGAACAGCCGCCGGAAGCGGTCCCACTGCGGGGAACCGGGCACGACGTCGTCGGTCCAGGTGACGCCGGTGGCGCCCTCCATGTCCGCCGAGATCAGGATGCGCATGCCGGGCACTCTAGCCAGCCCGCGTCGCCCCCGGAGGCGGAATGCCTCCTTCCGGATGTCACTCGGTGTGACGGCAAAAGGATCGATAACGATCGGGCACCTGCCGAGGCGGCAACATATTGCGCGGTTGTCCCCGCATGTGGTTACTTCTCGTCTTCGGGGAGGCTCACAAGCGAACGATGGGGTGGTTTTCGGTGCAGTTCCAACGCAGATCCGGGCGGTTCGCCCGCGTGGGCGCGGTCGTCGCGGCCGCGACAGTGGCGGCGATCCCGCTCGCCGTACCCGCGCAGGCCCAGCAGCCCAAGGTGCTGCGGGTCGCGCTCACCACCGGCATCGACCACCTCAACCCCTTCACCGCCGTGCTCGCCGCGTCCACGCAGATCGGCCGGTTCACCTTCGAGTTCCTCACCGTCCCGGACGCGGCCAAAGCCGAAGCCTCGCCCGCGCTCGCCGAGTCGTGGACCCCGTCGGCGGACAAGCTGACCTGGACGTTCAAGATCCGCAGCGGCGTCAAGTGGAGCGACGGGCAGCCGGTGACCGCCAAGGACGCGGCCTACACGTTCAAGCGGATGCTCGACGACGAGAACGCCCGCACCGCCAACGGCAACTACGTCGCGAACTTCGAGACGGTCACCGCACCCGACGACACCACGCTCGTCATCAAGACCAAGACCGTGCAGGTCAACATGAACCTGCTCGACGTGCCGATCGTGCCCCAGCACATCTGGGAACCGGTCAAGGACCTCAAGGACCCCTCGACCGACAGCCTTGCCGTGGCCGGCGTCTCCGACGGCCCCTTCCAGGTCACCGAGTACAAGCCGAACGAGTACGTCAAGTTCAAGGCCAACAAGGACTACTGGCGCGGCGCCCCCAAGGTCGACGAACTGCAGCTGCTGCAGTTCAAGGACACCGAAGCCGCGGTCAACGCGCTCAAGCAGGGCGAAGTCGACGTCATCAACCGGCTCAACCCCAACCAGTTCGCCGCGCTGCAGGGCCAGCAGGGCATCACCACCAACGCCGCCCCGGGCCGCCGCTACGACGAACTCGCGCTCAACTTCGGCGTCACCGACAACGCCAACAACCCGATCGGGGACGGCAACCCGGTCCTCAAGGACCTCAACGTCCGCAAGGCCATCGCCCAGGCCGTCGACACCAAGACCATCGTCGACAAGGTCCTCAAGGGCCTCGGCCAGGCCGGCGGCGGCGTCGTGCCCGCCGTCTACGCCGCCTACCACTGGGACCCCAGCGACGCCGAACGCATCAAGTTCGACCTCGCCGCCGCCAACACCACCCTCGAGCAGGCCGGCTACAAGAAGGGCGCCGACGGCGTCCGCACCGCCCCCGGCGGCGCGAAGCTGGAACTGCGCCTGACCGGGCACGCCAACCGCAGCTACGACCAGGGCGTCGCCCAGTACGTCACCGGCTGGCTCAAGGACGTCGGCATCACCGTCAAGCAGGACCTGGTCTCCGACGACGAGCTGTCCGACCGCACCTCCACCGGCAAGTACGACCTCGCCATCGGCGGCTACGGCACCAGCCCCGACCCGGACTACGCGCTCTCGCTGCACACCTGCGCCGCGCGCCCCAGCCCGGACGCCAAGGGCGGCAGCACCGACACCTTCTTCTGCGACGCCGCCTACGACGACCTCTACAAGAAGCAGCTGACCGAAACCGACGACGCCAAGCGCGCCGGCTACGTCAAGCAGGCCCAGGCCCGGCTCTACAGCCAGGTCCCGACCATCGTGCTGGACTACCAGAACGCCCTCGAGGCCTACCGCTCGGACAAGTTCTCCGGCTTCACCACCCAGCCGCAGCCCAAGGGCGCGATCCTCGAGCAGACCGGCTACTGGGGCGTCTACGGTGCCACCCCGGCCGGCACCACGAACACCGCGGACTCCGGCAGCGGCAACACCGTGCTGTGGATCGTGCTCGGCGCGGTCGTCGTGGTCGTCCTCGTCGGCGGCGGCGTCATGCTCGGCCGCCGCGGCAAGACATCAGAGGACCGCGAATAACGATGACCGCCCCCGAACAAGCCGCGGGGGGCGCCGCTCGCCGCGGGCCCCGCCGGGGGGGCGGGCCCCCCCCGGT